>NZ_JAJMPA010000001.1:2405879-2706614 GCF_020991475.1 Pedobacter sp. MC2016-14 | reverse complement strand
TTGCGCCGTTGTGGTAAATAAAATACCATTGGCCTTTAAAATCTACAATTGCCTGGTGATTGGTATTGCTATTGCCTGCAAGCTCATTTAATATCCCTTTGTAGGTGTAAGGCCCGTCAATTTTATTGGCCGTAGCATAGGCAATTTTTTCAGGAAAACCTGTAGCATAACTTAAATAGTATTTACCCGCATATTTATGGATCCAGGGTGCCTCGGTAAATTGAAATCCTTCAAAAGCCATTTGTTTTACAGGGCCATCAATCTCCATCATGTTTGCTTTCAACTTTGCATAGTAGCACTCCCTATTACCCCAGAATAACCAGGCCTGGCCATCGTTATCTATAAATACAGTGGGATCTATACAAGCCCAGGAATGCTTTGAAGCAAAACAATCTTTATTGGTAAGCAAAGGCTTACCTAGGGCATCTTTAAAGGGACCTTCCGGACGATCTGCCACAGCCACTCCTATTCCGGACCAATTGGTGCTTACATACCAATAGTATTTCCCGTTCCTTTCTATAACTTGGCCCGCAAAGGCATCTCCGCTTTTTGCCCACTCAAAATCAGTGATTTTTAAAGGCACTTTGTATTCAGTCCAGTTTTTTAAATCTGTTGTGGAATACACCAGCCAGTCTTTCATTTTATAATTCTTCTGTCCCCCTGCAAAATCGTGCCCTGCATACAACCAGAGGGTATCTCCTTTTACCAGCGCCGCTGGGTCTGCAGTGTACTGATGTGTAATGATGGGGTTGCCTTTTGAACTGAATTTGGTGGTAGGTTGTGCCAACAATTTATGACCTGCTGTAAGCAATAATATGAAGAGGAAGATTCTGCAAGTGTTCATTGGTTAAATCTAAATATGTAAAACGTGTGTTCAAAAATTTAGTTCAAATTGCACAATAACCACTTCAGATCAATTTGTGTTTACAACATAGGTTAAAATATGCTAATGATCTGCAAGTATTAGACGGATTTATGCCGAATATAATGCTGGTCTAGGTATGCGTCACACCTAGTATCAAAGGGTTGGTTAAGGCATTAAATTTTGGAAGAATCAATTGTCTACTTTATTATATTTATAGACTTGCATCCCACCGCTAGCTTTATAGATGCTATCTTGCTGTAAATCCTTTCGGTATTCGGTCAAAACAACAAAGTCGGTACTTAAAAAAATTGCATCTGGGTTGCCCGAAATCTTTGGATCTCTTGAGTAAAACAAGGCAGGGTTATCATTCTGCACTCTTGCTCTATACAAGTCTCTTTTCCATTTAAAAAAAGTAGTGTCATCGTCACTGTATTTTTTACAACCAAATACTAGAAATAATAGTGATACAATTAATAAGTTCCTGGCCATGTTTTTTTTATTTAATTACGATTAAGCAAAAATACTCAAATAAACTATTTTATTTTAATTACCACTTTACCTTTTGCACGTCCACTTTCTACATACTGCAAAGCATTATTGGTCTGCTCAAAACTAAATACCCTATCTACCACGGGTCTGATCACCTGTTGTTCAATCAGTTTCGAAATCTCTCTCAATTGCATTCCATCAGCCCTCATAAACAGAAATGAATAGTCTATGCCCAGTTTCTTTGCTTTTCTGCGTATACCTGAGCTGATCAGTGATAGAATAATCTTAACAAACCAAGGGGCGCTAATTGCTTTAGCAAAATCCGGTGTTGGTGGTCCCGAGATTGAAATCGCCTTTCCTCCAGGTTTTAAGATCCGCAGTGATTTTTCGAGTGTCTTTGTATCCTGACTGTTCAACACTACATCGTAATCTTTTAGGATAATTTCAAAATCTTCTCTTTTGTAATCGATCAGTACATCAGCTCCAAGATCTTTGAGCATTGCAAAGCTCTTTTCACTTGCTGTTGTAGCGACAGTTGCCCCCAGATGTTTCGCCAATTGTATGGCAATTGTTCCTACACCACCGGAGCCGGCCTGAATAAAAACTTTCTGCCCCTTTTTTAGATTTGCTTTTTCTACCAGGGCTTGCCAGGCAGTAAGGGCAACCAAGGGGATAGAGGCCGCTTCGTTCATGGAAAGGTTCTTCGGCTTTAAGGCTATATCTTTTTCATTCACCGCAATGAACTGCGCAAATGTACCGATGCTGAAATCTGATGGGCGTGAATAAACCTCATCACCTACTTTGAACTGTTTTACATTTTTTCCCACCTGTGTAATTACCCCCGCTGCATCATGCCCTAAAGTAAGTGGCAATTTATAGGGCAAGATCAATTTGAATTCACCAGACTTGATCTTGGAATCCAGAAGGTTGAGCCCGGAAGCATGGATTTCGACCATAACATCATTTTCCTTTAAGATTGAAAGAGGCATATCAACTAGCTTAAGGGCTACTTTTTTATCGTATTTCTTTATTGTGAATGCTTTCATTTTATGACTTTTATGATCTTAATGTTAGATTTATTTTCTTCGGATTAATCAGCCCAAAGGTAAACTTAGGAAAAAAACGGCTGAAGATGTAAATCAGCCTAGAATCACCTACCCGAATGGTATATTGATCTTTCTTGAGTCCCTGTATCAATCCCTTAATCAGTTGCTTGGTGCTTATCTTTTTATCATCCCTATCGGCCACCATATCGGTATCGACCAAAGGTGGCAAGAGTTCAAAAACCTTCACTCGGGTACCTGTAATTTTCAGGTGTTCCCTTAACGATTTTGTATAAAAAGCCAGAGCGACTTTTGATGCCGAATAAGTAGCTTCTACCAACGAAGGTACCATGCTCAAAATGGAAGTGGTATTGATGATCGCGCTTTCCTTTCTGGATTTTAACATTTCCATAAAAAGATTATTCAACCGGATAACGCCAAGATAATTAACTTCCATTTCATAAGTAGCTCCTTTTAAATGCGCATCATTTGCAATGCCTAAATTTTTGGGAGGAACACCAACACCTGCATTATTATACAGAATATCGATGCCACCGAGTTCCTTGACCTTTTCAAAAAGAGCGAAAGCATCTTTTTCATTACCCGCATCGCTCTGTAAACATACTAGGGTTGGATACGCTTTTTTTGCGGCATCTAGTTTTTGCTGATTTCTTCCCGTAATGATCACCTTTGAGCCAATTTGCAAAAACTGCCTTGCAGCTTCAAGCCCTATTCCTGATCCTCCGCCAGTGATCAGGATTGTTTTACCATTTAAATTCATAGCTGTTTGATATTAATGAGGAACCTGTTCTGTAATTGGAATAACCAGTTCATGGATTTTTTTAGTGTCACCTACCGGAATCTCAAATTGATTTTTTTCCAGCGCAATATACAATTCATCAGCTACTTCTGATGGTGGTATACCGTTTGCTCCACCAATTTCTGCTGAGAATTCAGTATTTACCAAAGGGGGATAAAGTTCATACACATTAAGGCTTTCATTTTCTGAAAAGGTATCTCTCAGCCCCTGTGTGTAGCTGTGCAGTGCGGCTTTACTTGCCGAGTAAGTAGGCAAGTATTTATTCGATCTAAATACCGCTATAGATGAAACATTTACGATGGCTGCCTCTTCTTGTTGTAAAAGCAAGGGTAAAGTAAGTGCCGTAAAATCGATAACACTTATGTAATTGGTATTGATTTCCTCGAAAGCTTTTTCTGCCGAATTGTTATTGCTATCACTTAGATCATTCATAAAAGCCGCACCGGCATTATTGATGATGATATTCAATTTTGGGTAATTCGTTTTCAGCTCTTTCGTAATGCGGATTCTATCTGCTGCTACTGATAAATCACCCTGAATGGCAACGGCATCATCCAATTCTTTTAAGGCACTTTGCAAGCGTTCTTCATTTCTACCATTGAGGATGATCTTGTTGCCCGCTGCTTGTAGTTTTTTAGCAATCGCCAGACCAATTCCAGCACTTCCTCCGCTAATGAACACTGTATTTCCAGTTGTTTTCATGATTCTCTTTTTAATTTTAAAACCTATTTGTTGTCATTTAGTGTAGGATAATCTGTGTATCCTTTTTCGCCGGGAGTGTAAAATGTAGTTTGATCTGGTTGATTGAGAACCGCGTCTGTCATAAAACGTGCTACTAAATCAGGGTTTGCAATAAATGGAACACCAAAAGAAACCAGGTTGGCATCTCCATCGCTCAATACCTTATGAGCTGTTTCCTTGGTAAAAGCCCTGTTGATAATAATGGTGCCCTTATAGATTTTGCGGAAATGTTTTGCCACTTCTTGAATAGCATCAGGAATTGCAGAAACATCTGTAAAAGGCTCTATCAGGTGGATATAGGCAAGGCCATAATCATTCAGCCTATTTACAACATAGTCATATAAAGTCTTGGTTTCATCATCCACTAAAACACCCATAATTCCGTTAAGCGATGGGTTCAAGCGAACTGCAACACGCTGCATATCGACAACTTCTTTCAGTTCATCCAAAATATCAAATAGAATACGTGCACGGTTTTCAACAGAACCTCCATATTCGTCTGTACGTAGATTACTGTTTTTGCTAAAGAATTGCTGGAGAAGATAGCCGTTAGCACCATGCAATTCGACACCATCAAATCCAGCTTCAAATGCATTAACCGCGGCCTGTTTAAAATCATTAACCGTTCTTTTAATATCTTCGATAGTCATTGGTTGGGGCGCTTGAGACGGCTTAAAGCCTGCTGCCGTAAACACCTGTTGCTCAGGATTCACACCCGAAGGAGCCAAAGGCTTTTTACCATCGTGAAGATCAGGATGGGAATATGCTCCGGTATGCCAAAGCTGGGCAAATATTTTTCCACCTTCGCTGTGTACTGCATCTGTCGTCAATTTCCATCCCTTTATCTGCTCTTCACTATAAATACCTGGTACATTTACCACCCCAACAGCCTCTTTACTGACGAAGGTTCCCTCGGTAATAATGAGGCCGGCAGTTGCACGTTGTTTGTAATATAGGGCTGTAAGTTCCGTAGCTACATTACCTGTATTTGCGGAACGGCTTCTGGTCATGGGTGCCATGGCTATTCGATTATTCAATACTAGTCCTTTTAGGCTATAAGGTTCAAAAATTATTGCTGTTTCCATTGTATCTATAATTAAATTCTGTAAATTTGCTTGCACTTTGCAAGTGCAAATATATAAACAACTTTTAATTTGCAAGTGTTTTTATAATTTATTTTATGATGGATATAAAAAAGCGGTCTGACTGCCCCATTAGCAGCTCATTAGATATCTGGGGAGACAAGTGGTCTTTGCTTATTGTTAGGGACTTAATGTTTTCCAAGCAATGTACTTATGGCGACTTTCTAAAATCAGATGAAAAGATAGCCACTAATATCTTGGCGTCCCGACTACAAATGCTGGAAACAGCTGGAGTAATTACCAAACAGGATCACCCGGAAAGTAAAGCCAAAGTTTTATATAAACTAACCCAAAAAGGTGTTGATTTACTTCCGGTGATGATTGAAATAAACTTGTGGGCGGATAAATATTTTACGCTTCCACCAGACAGGATTGAAATACTTAAGGAAGTGAAAAAAGATAAAGATGCATTTATAAGGAATAAAACCGCTGAGCTGGCAGAACATTTATAGTTACTAATTCGGGTATTATTCTCTATAGTGGAGTTAGTTTCGTTTTTTTATTCCCGAATCTAATGAAGATTCTCTATCCAGGAATAGCTGTTGGAGTACCCAAAAGCACACTTTAATCAGAGGTCTGTTCAAAGATAGTCTGGTATGGGGTTAGAGTTCATTTAGAACAAAACATTGGACAGAACCTTTCACGACAACCTACTGAAAGTCAATGAGAAAGGGTCGCTTTTTAATGAGCAATCCTTTAAAAAATTAACCATGAATCTGGTTAGTACCGATCAGCAGGAATACTTTGAACATTTAAATCGCTTTTTGCTGCTTATTGAGCCCATTATCGAAGATTTAGAGAGAAAAAAATTCATTTAATAAAGCGGCAAAAGTCAAGGTGATTTTTGATTTAGATCACCTTGACCAGATTATAATAGAACAAAAAAATTGGCAAATGTGAAAATCATCAGTAATGCTAAACTTCGTGTGAATGTAATGTGGCCCGTGTCATTAAAGGGACATTAGCCTAAAATCTTCAACAGATCCTCAATCATAATCGGCGATTTGATGATCCGTTCATGTCCGGCATCAAGATAATCGTTTGCGTCAATCAGAACGTTCGATTCCAAAAAGGCTTTCATAAAGGTGTAGGGGGAAACTAGGTCATTTGGATCGTAAGCGATCCAATGTTTGGATAGTTCAGTACTAAAGGCCGACCAATCATTGAGATTGTAGTGGAAAACTGGTTTCTTAAACCGTTCTTCAAAACTTCTAAAAAAAGTATGCTGAATATCTTTTGGGATATCCAGTGCGTCCATACTGGCCTCGAAATTTTTCCCCAGATCGATCAATGGGGCAATGCTGAAAAAATGTTTGGGATGAATTTTCATCTGTTTCATAGCAACGATGTTCGCCATTGCGCCCAATGAATGCCCTATCGTTACCTCGGGTATGCCATAGTCGGCGACAATCGCCTTTACACCCTCGACAAACAGCAGCAGACTAGAAAGTGTGCCTTCAGATGAACCATTACCCGGAGCGTCGAAAGCAATAATTTCCAAATCATCAACCTGTTCCAAAGCCATTATGATTTCATAAAGATCGGCCGCTTTTGAGCCCCATCCATGGGTAAGCAGTATTTTACGGCTACCATTTCCCCATTTGAAGGCTTGAAAATTCAACTCCTGTCCAGAGAAATACTCATCATACACCTTCAGAGTTGTCTTTTCAGCACGTCCAATCAAGTTTTCCTGAAAAATTCTCAACGGCATCTTTGGAGCATAACAGATATACCGCAATATCAGATCCTGCAAATGGTCTGTATTCTCATATTTGGTATGCTTTATTTCTGCTATAATTTGCTTGAGGATCTTCATCTTGGTAAGTTATATTTATTTACTATTTCTTTGAGCTTACTTCATCACATCAACTACTGTTTTACTATCCACAAACTGCTCAAAACTAATAATTCTGCTATTTTTCAGTTTCCAGATATGTGCTACCCTTGCGGAGAACGGTTTGCCAGTTATTTTGTACGTTCCTGTGTAAGTTCCGTAAGCCACTACTTTGTCATCACTAGCCACATAATCTTCTGGAGTAAATTTATAATCGATCCATTCGCTTCCCAATCTGCTAAAAACATTTTTGGTCACTTCGTCAAGGCCAATATAAGTTCCGGCATACGGAAAACCCTTGGCTTCTGTCCACGAAATATCATCCGCTACATATTTAGCGAGGTTTTTACCATTTTCTTCCGAAGTTTTTCCTTCGTAGGTACTTTTTACAATTTCAAGATTTGTCATTTCCGTTTGTTTTGATAAACAGCCCGACGCTGTAACAAGCAGCATCAGGCCGAATATAATTTTAAGTTTTACCATTTCATTTCGCCGGTATTTACCTTGGCACCAATCTGCAATGCAGTTTCAAAAGTTAGCGCAGGATATTTTGCCTTGATCGCTTTGATCAATTCTTCAGAAGTTTTGTTGGTTTTCAATGCTTCTTCGTAAAACTGGATGTAACTTCTGGTATGTTTTACAGCGGAAACATCGAATGGACTTGCATTATTTGCATGAGCGGGAATTACAATTGCCGGATGCAAAGCTTCGATTTTATCCAGAACAGCTATCCATTGTTTGCGGGCTTCAGGCGTTTGTGCATCTGCCATCCAAAGATTGAAAGTGGTACCAAAAACATTGATTCCCCCAACAACCGCTTTGATGCTTGGAATCCATACAAAAGTTTTTTTCGGAAACTCTTCCAAGCCAACAATTTCTAATTTCTGCCCCTCCAATTCAATGCTGTTACCTTTCAAGACCTGAGGCAATACCACGTTAGACGTAATCGCTTTTCCTAATCTTTCGCCCCAAACGTCTAATTTCTTTTGAGCCGTAGCCTTAATGGCTTCTACCGAAGCTGGTGAAGCATAGGCTACCACATCAGGAAAGTAATTTTTGAAAACTTCCAATCCAAAATAATAATCAGGATCGGCGTGGGAAACATAAATAGTGGTCAATTTTTTGCCACTTGCTTTTATTTCCTGCGCTACTTTTTCGGCATCTGCCAAAGTAAATTGAGCATCAATCAATACGGCATCTGTTTTTCCCGATACGATTACCGATGCTACCCCGAAACTGTTTTCTGAAGCGTTGTAAACTTCCAATTTCAAATTGCTTGCTTCAATGGTCTTGAAACTTTGTGCTTGTGTTTCCATATTCAATAAAATTAATGTAGTTAGTGCTACTGTTGAAATCAATTTTTTCATTTTATTCTGTTTAAAATTACTGTTGCAAAATTGGTGTCATTTGAATGAAAAAACTTTAAACTAGTTTAATAAATGAATTTCATCTATTCTATTTGAGATGGTTTCAAAACTGGCATAGCCTTGCTCCAAGACATAATATTTGCCTTCTTTTTCTGCCAAAAGCGTAGGATAAGAACTGGCGTATTGTTTCGCTAAAGCAAAGGTTTGCTGCGTTTCTTTTTTAATTATTTCAGAGTGGAATACTTGTAGAAACTCCGTTTTGTCCAATCCAAACTTTTCACAGATCCTCAAATAGGTTTCGTCCTCATTTAGGTCTTTTCCGTACCAGTATCTTGCTTTCTGCACTTCAACAGCGAATGGAATTGCTTGCGAAGCCCATAGTTTTTTTATGCTCACAATGGCTCTTGACGGCACTTCGCTATCCAAAGCAACCTCTTCATTTTCTATAAATTCAAAATACTCTTTACCGAATTCAGTTCCTGTAGTTTGCTGTACCTGCGGGTCGTGCTTTTTGATAAATTGTGCCATTTGTTTGGATTGTTTCCTGGCATTGGTACCAGTCCACATTCCCGCAGGTAAAATTTCAAAATCAAGCACATTTTTATATTTATCATACAATTTTTGTGTGTTGGAACTGTTTCCATAGCACCATCCACAAAGCGGATCCATTATATAAATCAGTTTGCTCATCTTTCTATTTTTAATGATCGATTACTCTTGTAATTCTATACAAAGCTGCCAATAAATAAGGACGTAAAGTTTAAAGTAGTTTAATAAAAGCAGTAGAAAGTATTATTTTTTGGTCGTGATTTTCTTTCGGATATTGCTTAAAAAGACATTGGTGATTCCCAAATAAGCTGCGACCTGAATATTGGAGAGGCGCTGAACAAGCTGTGGATATTTTTCTGAAAACTCAAGGTAGCGCTGCTCTGCGTTTTTGCTCATACTGTCGATCATTCTTCTTTGCAGTGCAGTGTGCGTTTTTTGGGTCATTACCCGAAATAATTTCTCTATTCTGGGCAAACTCGTATAGGCAAATTCTTTATCTTTTTTTGAAATCAGGAGTACTTCGCTGTCCTCCAAAGCCTCTATAAAAAGTTGTGAGGGAATTTCATTTGTAAAGCTGTCGATATCTGTAACCCACCAGTTTTCTGTAGCAAAATAGAGGACTTGTTCAAACCCATCCTTGTCGATATGGTAAACCCTAAAAAGTCCTTTAGTCACAAATCCCTCGAACCTGCAAATTTCCCCTGCCCTCAACAAAAAACTCTTTTTTTTGATCAATTTCCGCTCAAACAAGTTACAAAATCCTTCTGTTTCTTCTTCGGACAGAGAAATATGATTGGAGATATTTTGTTTGAGCAGCTCTTTCATAAGGTTCAGCCATCAGGCAAAAATCAATAGATTAAATATCTGCATAAATTTCGATTTAATAATATTAGCAAATTAGTAAAAAGTCTGCTTTATTTTCCCAATCAACGGTCAGCTTATCTCGAAGAGTTGCTCTGGCACTAAACCCATGCATCTGGTTGAGTTCTTTTATAGCAGACAGATCCATCCGGTGTTCAATGATGCTAAGATTCAATTTTCTGGCCTCAGCGAACATGATCCCAATTGCCATGGCAATGCGCTGCTGTTTCCATAACAAAAACTCCCGGTCATCACCGAACTTGCGAAAAAAATAGAACATCATGTCCCTCTTGCCAGATTCGGACAGACATTGCATCTCTTCGCTGTTTCTGATATAATCTAGGGCATCTCCAGTTGTATAATCCCCACGAAGCAGAAAGAGCAACATATTCCCGGCCATGATATCTCCACTTATTTTTGGGATTCTAACATTTGTCGGCTCCATGTGCAATACGCTAAAGGGAAGCAATCCCCAGCTGGGCATCCCATACATAATTGCTTCAAGCAACTCCACTATTATAACTTTTTTTGTCATTTTATGATGATACCAGGTCGAGAAGTACAAACAATAGGAATTACCTTACTGCCAATTAATTCGATAGATTCCATCAATTGGGCATGCGTTAAGCCTGCATTGTCCATTTGAAACGTAAATCTGGATACACCGCCCAAATCTTCACTGAAACGTAGTAATTTATCCGCAACCTCATCTGGTTCACCAACTAGCAATGCACCGTTCCTGCCTACTTGCGCGTCGAAATGAGCTGTTGTAATCGGTGGCCAACCTCTTTCCCTTCCCATTCTGGTAAAGGTTTCGGCATAACCAGGATAATAATCAGACAACACCTTAGTTCTACTGGTCGCAACATAACCTAAAGAATGTACTCCTACTTTTAATTTTTCCGGCGAATGCCCTGCTTTTATGCCCGCTTCTCTGTATAAATCTACCAAACCTCTAAAACGTCTAGTTTCTCCGCCTATAATGGCAATCATCAGCGGAATCCCCAATTGGCCTGCTCTTACGAATGATGCGGTAGTACCTCCGACGCCAATCCACAACGGCAGTTGATCATTAAATGGTCTTGGATATACGGGTTGGTCGTATAAAGGCTGCCTGAATTTTCCCGACCAGGTGACCTTTTCATTATTTTGAATTTGGATTAATAATTCCAGTTTCTCCATAAAAAGTTGATCGTAATCCTGAAGGTTATATCCAAAAAGCGGAAATGACTCCGTAAAAGAACCGCGTCCTACCACTAAATCGGTTCTTCCCTTTGAAATGAGGTCCAGTGTTGCAAACTCCTGAAAAACACGAACCGGATCAGCTGCACTCAAAACAGTAACGGCACTGGCAAGCCTGATTTTTTTGGTTCTTGCTGCAGCGGCGGCCAAAATAACAGCCGGAGCGGAATCAAAAAATTCCCGACGATGGTGTTCGCCAATACCAAAACTGGAAAGCCCCGCCTGGTCGGCATATTCTATCCTGGTCAATAATTCTTCTAATATATTTGCGCCATCAGCGTTTTTTTGAATGGTGCCAGATGCAAAACTGTCTATTCCTATTTCCATCGTATTTTTAAGTTAAATTCTCCCACCGCCATTAGCAATAATCTGCTGTCCATTTACCCAGCCACCCTCTGGACCGGCTAGAAAAGCAACCACACCTGCGATATCTTCCGGTTCGCCCATTCTTCCAAGGTTCATACTTTGTCCAATCCTTTCAAGTTCTTCCTTCGAAGCTTCTTTTTCCATCAAAGGTGTTCTTGTAGGCCCTGGGAAAACACTATTTACGGATATTTGGCGTGGACCAAGTTCTTGTGCCAATATTTCGGTAACTACTTTACCAGCGGCTTTACTTGGGGAATAAATTCCCAAACCAGCTGCCGGATATAGCGAACTTGTTGAAGAAATCTGAATAATTCTTCCGCCGTTTCTAACGTGTTTGGCTGCTTGCTGCAGCACAAAATAGGTCCCCTTATAATTTACAGCATTGATGCGGTCGAAATCAGCTTCGGTAACTTCAGCAATGGGGATTCCCATCTTAGCAATACCTGCATTGGCTACCACAATATCTATCCCTCCAAATTCACTGATCACATTATCAAAAAGGCTGATGATTTCCGGGACAGCACCTACATTTGCTTCAAATGCACCCGCCGTCCCACCCGCATCTTTTATTTCTTTGACCACCCCTATCGCCAATGTTGGGTCACCTATATAATTAACGGCTATGGCGATTCCGTCTTTGGCCAAACGGATAGCAATTGCCTTTCCTATTCCTGTGGCAGCTCCTGTAATGAGCGCTACTTTTTGTTGGGAGTGTGACATAATTATTTTATTTATCAATTTTTATAAATTATACTTTAAACGGAGTTGATTACACGAACGTAATCTGCCATAGCTCTTTTGGATATGGCGGCATCGGGCGCAATAGAATCAAAGCCATGCGGTACTCCCGCATGTAAATGGAACTCAATCGGAACGCCTGCTTTTGCCAATTTTCCGGCATAATCCAAGCTTTCGTTTCGGAAAATATCCAAATCACCAACCGAAATAAAAGCCGGTGCCAAGCCTTCGAACTGTGTAAGACGGCCAGGTGCCGCTATTGCCGAGTTGTTATTGCCACCTCTTTCTGCGCCAAGTGATGCCGTCCAACCCGGGTAATTTCTCTTTCCCATCTCTTGTCTTGATAGTAAAATCTCTTTTGTTAACCTCGGGATGAACAGGAAATTGCTGACTTGGATTGGCATAAAACTCATTTAAAGTATCTCTCAGCTCTAGCCAGTCGCGCTTTTCAGGAAATGCCCCTAGCGGGTGCTGTGCCATAAAATTCCCCATGGCCTCACTAACCTCCCTATCCATTTTATAACCTTGAGGTAAGGAAGTGCTTGCGTTTTTATCAAAATTGGTATTTCCCATGTTATTTCAAGATTTTATCGGCTATTTTTTCTGCAACCGCAATTACAGTGATGTTGGTAGCTGCTGAAATGATATCCGGAAAAATAGAGGCATCCACTACGCGAAGAGATTCTACCTGATGCACCCTGCCTTCTAAATCCACTACGGCTTCTTTCGAACTGGATTCTCCCATTGGAGCGCTACTTGTAGGGTGTGCATAGCTTGCTATATGCTGTTTGATGGCCACTTCCAGATCCTCATCTGTTTGCACTGCAATACCCGGGGCGATTTCGGAATGGATAAATTCAGAAAAAGGAGCAGTGGCAGCAATACGTCTTGCAATCTTGGCGCCCTCGATCATTCTTCTGGCATCTTCCTTATCATCGAGGAAATTAAGGTCAACTTTTGGATTTACGTTTGGATCGGTTGTTTCTATCCAAACTTTTCCTTTTGAATTGGGCGTGGTCACTGCTACTCCTAAAACAAATCCGCTTTGTGTGGGACTGTATTCATCTGGAAAAAGATGGGTAGCTGTAATATGAATATCCAGTTCATCCGTATCAAACGCTGAAGTCCATAACTTAGCAGCAATTGGAGGTGTTTTGCTTTCAACCATTTCTTTATTCAGCGCAAAAGCTGCATAGTGAAAAGGATGGTCTTTCACATTTTTTCCAACAGGCAGATTGGCGACAACAGGTATTGATAATTGTTCCAAATCAGCCTTTGTTCCAATACCAGACCTAAGTAAGATAGCTGCACTTCCATAAGTACCTCCCGAAAGGATGATTTCATTAGCAAAAAACTCTTCTCCGTTTGCGAGCAAAATGCCTATTGCTTTTTTACCCTGGAACAAAACACGGTCAGCAATAGACTGAGGTAAAATAGTCAGGTTTTCACGTTTGCGCACCTCATTGGGCAGATAGGCCATTCCTGTGTTTACACGAACGCCGTTTACTACGTTCATTCGGTAAGGGCCTACACCATTGGCATCTTTGCTATCAAAATCTTCGATAAGTTTGTAACCAATATTAACTGTTGCATCTACAAATGCTCTTTGAACCGAAGTTAAATCGCTTCGTAACAATTGGCGAACGGGCAAAGGCCCATCAAACCCGTGAAGTTCTTTATCGCCTGAATCGCTTGATTCTAATTTCTTAAAATAAGGAAGCATTTCTTCATAAGACCAGCCCTGAAGATTCCATTTCTTAAAATCTTCTGGTCTTGCCCGCAAGGCAACCGCTCCGTTGATGGCCGAACTTCCACCCAATACTTTTCCTCTTGGCAAGTCTATTTTGTTGCCATAAGGGGTTGGTTCCGATTGGAAGCCCCAATTGTGTGCTGCATCTCCCCCAGGACTGTTGGCGCTGTAGATTGCACTTGGATAATCCCAAGACTGATAAGCGTTTCCACCTTCTATTAATAAAATATTTTTGCTTTTATTTTCGCTCAAACGTGAAGCCATTACCGCTCCTGCAGAACCGCCTCCTACAATGATAAAATCATATCTTTTTGTGGTTGAATTTTGCGATGACATATCTTTAAATTTTAATGATTTAATACTCCAAAATTACCTTAGATGAAAAGCTTAAAGAGATGACAAACGATAAAAAAATCTATTGACAAATGTCAACGGATTTTAATTTAAATACTTTGTAATTAAGCTGACTGGGAATGAATAGTCTCCTTCGCTATAAACACCACCTGTTCCAATAGCCAAATAAACTTTTTTTCCTTTGATTAAGCAACAGGGCCATCAGCTGTATAGGTAAAAGAAACGCCAGCTCTTGCCAAATGGTCTATCCAGCTTTTCAAGAAAGCAGGAATCCCAAAATTGTACATTGGGGCTCCGATTACAATTATAGCTGCATTTTTTACTTCAGCAAGCAGTTCATCCGAAAGCTTAATGGCTTCCAACTGTTCTTCGGAACGGTTTTCCGCTGGCGTATTAAATGATTGGATATGATGACCTGCAATATAAGGCAACGGATCTGTGGTAAGATTTCGAACAGTAACAAATGCATTGCTATTTTTAGCTTGTAATTTTTGAATGATAGCCTCACTTAGTTGAATGGTTTGCGAAGCTTCGCCCCTCGGGCTTGATATGATGTGTAAGATTTTCATTTTAGACAACTGATTGATCTAAAAACGGATAATCGATATATCCTTTTTCATTGCCGCCGTAGAAGGTAGAACGGTCGGGCTGGTTAAGTTCAGCGTTTAGTTCAAATCGTTTTATAAGGTCTGGATTGGCAATAAACGGAACACCGAAAGAAATGATTTTGGCAATGCCTTTTTGCAATTCGGCTTCGGCAGTTTCTCTTGTATATCCAACGTTGGCAATTACCGTATGCTGGGTTAAAATTCCAAATGTTCCCATTACGTCTTTTGGATATTGCCCAAACCCTTCTTCGGGCAGAAATAACGGGTTCATCAATTGGATGTATGCCAAAGGCAACTTGTCTAATTCTTTTATCACATAAGAATAGGCTGCAATCGGATCGCTTTCTATAATGCTATTGTACGGAATGCTTGGCGATAACTTGATTCCCGCTTTTCCTTCGCCAACAGCAGCTGTTATTGCCTCCATTACTTCCAGGATAAAACGGCTGCGGTTTTCAATGTTGCCACCGTATTCGTCTGTACGGATATTTGAACTTTCTGCCAAAAACTGATTGGGCAAATATCCTGTTGCTGCGTGCAGTTCAACGCCGTCAAAACCTGCTTCAATGGCGTTAATGGCTGCCTGTTTATAATCTTGAACCACCCGTTTTACTTCCGCGGTTTCCAGGGCTCTTGGTACTTCGTAATCTTTAGGTCCTTGCGAAGAAAAATGCTGCTGTCCTACAATGGCCAACGCTGACGGCGCAACTGGCAATACCCCATTTTTATCTACTGAATGCGAAACACGACCTGTATGCCAAAGCTGGGCAAAAATCTTACCGCCTTTTCCATGAACGGAATCAGTGACTTTTTTCCAGCTTTCAATTTGTTCTTTCGTATAAATCCCTGGCGTGTAGGGGCTACCAACGGCCTGTTCAGAAATATTGATGCCCTCTGAAATGATTAAACCTGCACTTGCTCTCTGTGTATAGTAAGTAACGGTAGATTCGTTTACCGTTCCGTTGCCTTCTGCACGGGCACGAGTCATTGGGGCCATGGCCACACTATTTTTCAGCGGTAGGTTTCCTAATTTATTTGTTTGTAAAAGTTTCATGCTTAAGATATGTTAATCATTTTTATTAAGTCGTTGCGGTTTAAAAAACCCTAATGTTCGTCTATGCTGTTAAATTGATCTCGCCGTATTTCCCAGCATAAAAATCATGATAGGCACCAATAATTTCCTCTTTCGTATTCATTACAAAAGGACCTTCTGCAACAATGGGTTCTGTATAAGCCTCTCCTCCAAAAAGGATGATATCGATAGGCTGCCCAAAAGTATTTCTTAGCTCGATTTCGCCTGCATTCTTATCAAATTCTATAAATTCTCCCTTTTGAAATTCGGCGTTATTCAATTGCGCACCTGCTGTAGGCAGAAATGCAGCCACTTCGATTTTATCTGCTATTTCTAACAGAAACTGCTTTCCTGCCTTCAGTTGGACGTGGTAGAGAAACTGCTCCGCATAATTTGGGATTTTCGAACTCAATCCTTCGTAATTGCCTACAATTATTTTTAGCCAGCCACTTTCATCTTCCAACGCTATTTGTGGAATTTCATTGGCCTGAATGGCAATGTGCTCGGGCTTTTCGGCTTTGTTTTTTGCCGGCAGGTTGATCCAAAACTGGAAGCCCTGGATGTATTTGCTATCTGTCTGGCTATCATAATTGAAATTTTCGTCATGGATAATTCCGTTACCAGCCTTCATCCATTGTGCACCGCCCGAAAAGATTTTACCGCCATTACCCGCGCTGTCAAAATGTTCCACTTCACCTTGCAGGATATAGGTCAAGGTGGCAATGCCCCGATGTGGATGCGCACCCATCCCCTTTTTTGTGATTTCGTTCTTTATCGCTGGCGCTACGTAATCAAGGAACACAAACGGCCCAACCTGACCTGCATAACGGTTCGGTAGCATTCGTTGGATCTTTAAAGGGCCAACGGAGGTGGAGCTGCCCTTTGTCGAAAAGCTGGTTGCCTTTTTCATGCTCAAAAAATTATGCTTTTACTTTACGATAGAACACATAGGAAACCAATAAGATCACCAGAAAGATGATCGGCATAACGGCTACAGAAATAGGGTCTCCACTGGCAATATGGGCTATAAATGCTGAAATGAAGGTAAGGACAAAACCGAAATAGGCAAATGACTTTGCCTTTTCTGGAACCATTGGAAGGATCAGGGCCAAGGCGCCCACTACTTTTAAAATACCCAGCTCAATCCGGAAATAATCTGGAAAGCCCAAATGGACGAATGCCGCTTTCATATCGGGATTGGTGAAGTAGCCGAATGCGCTGAATAGCATCATTAACGTAATAATCCCTGTAGTCGTCCAATAAATAATTTTATTTGTTTTCATTTTCCTGTTTCAATTTTAGTTGTTTGATTTTGTAAAGATGCGCCCTTATCAAGGCCCGAAACGATGAGTTATGATAAAAAAATCCGTTGATAAATGTCAACGGATTTGCGATTAATTTGAAAAATATTGAATATTATGATAGCATGGTGTTCGGGAAGGCAAAAGAAATTGTTCCTCTACAGGTAGAATATTATTTGTCTGAAAAAGGCAAAACACTGTTACTTGTGCTGGAAGCTATGGCAAAATGAAGTAAATCCACAATCAATTTGTTAATTGATTGTGGATTTACTTCATTATATAAACAGAAACCGTTAACAGACATCAACGATTTCTGTCAGTTAGTTGATATCACTTATTCAGCAAAACTTCCACCGCTCATCGCTTTTTGAAAGGCCTGTGGGTTCCAGTATTCACGGTAGTTCACAATAAGGCCGTCACGGAAGGTCACGAAAGTGGCATAGCTCATTTCATAGGGATTACCATTGCCTATGACCACACCCGAAGCGCTCCACTCTGCAACCGCAACGTTCACATCATCAGTTCCATAGATTTTTAAAGTTGGCAATGATTTTACATCGATATAACTTGGATAGTCCTTCAGATAAGCATAAAGTGCTTCTTTGCCCTCAAACCTGGCCTGTGAACCTTCCGGGGCAAATGGGAATTCGGCCACTATGTCCTCAGCACAAAGCTCGGACCAGCCTTTCATATCCTTGGCTAAAAAAGTATCTAAACTGTTGCGCAGAAGTTGTACGGCACTGCTATTTTTTGAATTGGTAGTTTCCATTGTCTTTAAATTTTGTTTTAATCTTTATTGATTTGACAATACAAAATTGCAACAGAAACAGGCTGCCTGACGATGAGGTTTGATAAAAAAAAACGTTGATAATAATCAACGTTTCGGAAAAAACAAAAGTTAAATGAGTTAGCGGACAGACTGTTTCCTTACCCTGCTTAAAGTTTCCTTAGTAATACCCAAGTAAGAAGCAATGATGTGCTGCGGGAACCGTTGAATGAACTGAGGGTGGTGAATGGAAAATTCCTCATAGCGCTTTTCGGCCGTACTGCTGATGGTAGAACTCAACCTTCTTTGATTGGCAATAGCATTTCTTTCGTCCATCAGAAGTATCATCTCTACCAGGGCAGGTATTTTATTCATCAAGTCAAGCATATCTGCTCTGGTAATGGTGAGTATTTCCGCCTCTTCCCATGCATCAATATTATAGGCAGATGGGGTCAGCATGATCATACTTTCCCTGTCGGTTGCCCAATAATTTTCAATGAAAAGATGCACAATATGCTCTACTCCCTTTTCATCTACAGTATATTGCCGCATTGCACCCTTTACAATGAAACCGGTATATTTGCATACATCTCCCTGCTGTAAAAAATATTGCCTTTTCCTAAGCCTTTTGTATTGAAAGCCAGCTACGATCAGTTCTTCCTCCACACCTGTAAGTGGCAAGGTACTGTGACTATTGATATAGTTAATGAGCTGTTGGTGCATTTGGTTATTAATTGAAATAAATGCCTGCAATTTATAAAATAATCCTTACTTACTCAGTATTGGTATAAAGTTAAACATCAGTTTCAACAGTCTTGCAAAACCCACCGTATCGAAAAGACAATAAAATACACCATATCGTTGCAGTTCCAATTGCATAGATTTTTGGAGTAGCATATCTATAAACTTCAATTGCTCATCATACTGATCTTGATGGCATCCTGTACCACTGATAATCTGATAAATACACTTGACCAAGGACCGCTTCATAACGACATAGCTTATCAAACAAAAAAATGCCAGCTCATCTGGACACGTTAAAACCATCACCATCCATCTGGATGATGTGATCCTCCGTGAAATTAGCAAGGACGAAACAATGTTGCCAGCCGTTCCCTATTATGGAGAACATAATTTAGTCTTAAAATCCAGCAATCTTCTTAAGAATTTAATAGGTTCGCTAAGCCCCTATATGGATCCAGGAATTATACATAGTGAGGTACTTACAGCAATCAAGGTCAGAGAGGCGATCTATGTACTAATAGAAACAAACCCCTCACTAAAGGGACTTTTATTTGATTTTAGAGATCCCCATAAGATCGATCTGGAAGCCTATATCAATGATCATTATAAATTCAATATTGATCTGGAAAGTATGGCCTATCTCACAGGCAGAAGCCTTTCAACTTTTAAACGTGACTTTCAGGCCCTATTCAATCAAACCCCAAGCCGCTGGATACAACAAAGGAGGTTAGTAGAGGCCAACCTGTTGATCAATGAAAAAAACTGAGGCCAAGGGATATCTATATGGATTTGGGATCTGTTGATTTCTCTCATTTTTCGTTTGCCTATAAAAAAGCTTTTGGAAAAGCTCCAACTATTAAATGAATTTATTCACCGGTCAAAATATGTTCTAAGCTAATCTCCTCTTCCCCCTTTACCAGATTGACCATGATCAGGAATACTTTGAACAATGCCTAGATAGCAAAAAACAATGATTTTGCATAAAAAAACCGCACTTTAAGATATTCAAAGTGCGGTTGTACCCGAGAGCAGATTCGAACTGCCACGCCGTTGCCAGCGCCAGCCCCTCAAGCTGGTGCGTCTACCAATTTCGCCACCCGGGTGTAAGGTTCTGCAAAGATAGATTTATTCAGAATAGATCATAGCGTTAATTTACATTTTTAAAGCTCCAGTATTAAGCCATCGTATGCAAGCCTGATGTTTGGAGGTAAAAGCGTTTCCACGTCTTCATGTTTACCCAAGTTATGGCTGATATGTGTAAAATAAGTTTTTTCTGCGTCAATCAATTTGGCAAAGGCAATAGCTTCTTCAAAAGTAAAATGAGAAATATGGTGCTCCAACTGAAGTGCATTAATGACCAAGATCTTTGTACCCTTTATTTTAGCAATCGTTTCATTAGAAATGGTTTTAGCATCTGTGATATAGGTAAAATCATTAATTCTGAAACCTAAAATTGGAAGCTTAAAATGCATCACATCTAAGGGAATAATGGTGGTATTACCAATATCAAAAGCTTCAGAACTGATGGTATGCAAGCTGATTTGCGGCAAGCCGTGATACCTTACATCAGCAAAAATATAAGAGAACTCTCTGCGTAAAGCACCCTGTACCGCCGTTGTGGCGTAAATATCAATGGTTTTATTGAGCAGATAGTTAAAAGGTCTGATGTCATCTAGTCCTGCAATATGATCTTTATGCTCATGCGTATAAATAATCGCGTCAAGATCCTGAACGCCGGCACGCAACATTTGATAACGAAAATCCGGCCCGCTATCTATAGTAAAAGTTTTATCAGTTGTTTGCACTAAAACGGAGGTACGTAACCGCTTATCCCTAAAATCAGAAGAGCTGCATACCTCGCAACGACAAGTGATTACCGGAACGCCCTGAGAAGTACCTGTACCTAAAAACGTGATTTTCAAAATTGAGCAGCTCTAATCGTCATGATCAAAAGTAAAGAAATTACCTTAAATCCACGACTTCAACACCTGGATTTTTTTTAGTATCGAAAGTAAAATAACTCTCCGGTATAGCACCATTTGCCGTAAATGATTTTATTGCATAAGTAACCTTACTACCTGTTTTTTCAAGTACAGTAATACTACTGATTTGCTTTGCAGCTTTATCAATACTGAGTTTAATCTTGAAATAGGTTGCCTTAGCATCCGTTGGCGACAAGTCTATGTTTTGGTAAACTTTTCCCGCTATTTTACTCTCGCCAGTAAAAAGATATTTATACCCTTTTTCATAAATGGTAAACAGCTGTGCAGGATTAATGGCATCGCTGCTTTTATCTACAGTTGTTAGCTGAACTTCCTTATCTTCTTTATTATAAGACCACTGATTTTTTCCATCGCTAATCAATTCTCGATCCTTCATCACCATTTTGTATTTATTGGTATTGGCCTTAACATACAAAGTTCCATTTTCAACATGGTTTGTTTTGGTTTGCGGGTCAAAGATAGTTAGAGAAAAACCTGTTTTAACAGCAGTATAGGTTTTATACTTTTTACTTACTTCGCTTAAGATGCCCTTAGCCTTTGCATCTTTGTCATTTTGTGCAAATGCAATTGTTGTAAATCCGGCGATTAACAAGATGAGAAAAAATCTCCCTTTCATTTTATTGATCATTCTTCATGTTGTCCAAAAACTGTTCCAAAGCGTATTCATCAGGAAGTAATACTTCCCTGGCTTTGCTACCTTCAAAAGGACCTACCACCCCGGCAGCTTCCAGTTGATCAATAATTCTACCTGCCCGGTTATATCCCAACTTCAGCTTACGCTGAATAAGCGAAGTAGAACCCTGCTGGTGCATCACAATTAATCTTGCCGCATCTTCAAACATACTGTCACGGTCTGAAGCATCAAAATCCATCTTGGCGTTTTCCGCTGCTTCATCCAGATATTCAGGAAGCTGATAAGCTTCTGGATAACCTCTCTGGTTACCAATAAATTCGGAGATACGATCTACCTCAGGGGTATCAACAAAAGCACACTGTAAACGAATCAGGTCATTTCCGGTAGAAAGCAACATATCTCCCCTTCCAATTAATTGATCTGCTCCTCCACTATCTAGAATAGTCCTGGAATCTATTTTGGACAATACCCTAAAGGCTAGCCTTGCCGGGAAATTGGCCTTAATGGTACCAGTAATAATGTTTACCGAAGGACGTTGGGTAGCCAATACCAAGTGGATTCCAACTGCACGCGCCAACTGGGCCAAACGCGCTATCGGTGTCTCAACTTCTTTACCAGCTGTCATCATTAAATCTGCAAACTCATCAACAATCAGTACAATATAAGGTAAAAAACGATGCAGATTATTTGGGTTCAGCTTTCTCTTGATGAACTTTTCGTTATACTCCTTCAAGTTCCTAACCTGGGCATCTTTTAACAAATCATACCGCTGGTCCATTTCAATACATAAGGAATTTAAGGTATGAATTACCTTTTTTGTATCGGTTATAATCGCGTCTGCTTCACCGGGAAGTTTAGCCAGAAAATGCCGCTCAATTTTATTAAACAAAGTAAGCTCTACCTTTTTAGGATCTACTAGCACGAACTTTAGCTGTGAGGGATGCTTTTTATATAGAAGCGAAACCAAAATGGAATTGATACCTACAGATTTACCCTGACCCGTAGCTCCTGCAACTAATAAATGGGGCATCTTAGCTAGATCGCCAATATAAACCTCATTTGAAATTGTTTTACCAAGGGCAATAGGCAATTCCATATCATTTTGTTGAAACTTCTCTGTAGCAAGGATACTGCGCATAGAAACCATTTCTGGATGCATGTTAGGCACCTCAATACCAATAGTACCCTTACCTGGCATAGGCGCTATAATACGAATACCCAATGCAGCTAAACTAAGGGCGATATCATCTTCAAGATTTTTGATCTTAGAAATCCTTACACCTGGAGCTGGAATAATTTCGTACAAGGTTACAGTTGGACCTATAGTAGCCTTAATTTTGTCAATTTCTATATTGTAGTGGTTTAAAGTTTCTACAATTTTATTTTTATTGGCTTCCAGTTCATCTGCATTTACAGAGATTTTATTGGAACCGTAATTTTCAAGTAAATCCAGCGTAGGGTACTTATAACTTGCCAAATCTAAAGTAGGATCATAAGCTCCAAACTGTTCAACCAGATCCTCAGAGGTTTTTTCTTCTGCGGTTTTAGCGATCGTTAAAGCTGGACTTACAGGCTCTTCATCTTCTTTTTCTAATGGTTCAACAGCTTCTTCAAGATCTGCCGGATTTTCGATAGTTAAGGACAATGAAGCTGGAACACTTAAGGTATTGACAACAGGCGCTACCGGAAGTAAAATCTCTTCAACCTCTGGCTTTTCTTCAAAACGGCTTGGGGTGAGAACGATATTTTGTTCTTTCTTTTGTTGTTGAGCGTAACGGTCATTCACACTAAATTCTACAGGAGCCGGCGGAACGTTTTCTACCAAATCTTGTTGTGGCATATTTTGAGGCATCCGGACATTATCAAATTCAGGTTCCGGCACAACTTCATCAATAATGTGCTTACGCTCTGGTATTTTAAAGTCTATATTATAGGCGATAATAAGTATGGTGAGTATAAGAAAAGCAATTAAGCCGCCCACACCAGCAACACCAATTTGAACCAGCAGTAGTTTATTGGTCCAATACCCAAATTCTCCTTCCAGATAATGCGGTGCTTCTGCAAAAAAGGAATGAGAAAAACCCAGTGTAAGAGAAATAAGCAGCAAAAAGAACAAACTATAACCCAGTGTTTTTTCGAGTGGAAAAATCTTAACCTTAAACAAAAGGCGATAGCCTACTACAAAGAAAACGAAGGCAAATAAAAAAGAAGCCACACCAAACCACTCAAAGATGAACTGATGTGCCAGTAAAGCACCAAATTTACCCAACCAGTTTTGAACAACTGGAGTTACATTGGCCGACTTAAGTTCTTCTAAACTTTTAAAAAGATTACTCCACCCTCCATTGGCATCAATTACATAACTGTAATCATCTTGCCAGGTAAAAAGATAAGAGGTAAATGCAATTAAAAAATATAGCGACAGAACAATAAAGAAAAGTCCAAGGATTTTGATGAACCGCCCATCCTGAAAATCAAACGAAGGCAGATGAACAACCCGATCCTTTTGCGGTTTGCTACCGCGCTTTCCCCCTTCGCCCTCGGCAGATTCGTTTTTAAATGAATTGGACTTAAACTGGTTTCCCTTTAGCGCCATTTGTAGTTAATCGTATTAATAATTAGCAAATATAAAAACATATACCGTGCTATTCATGAGCATTGCCTTAAAACTTATGATTTGCATTAAACATCCCAGATGCGAAGCCTGATTTTTTTAACATAATGCCGCACATCCAGCACAAGAGCCGCCAAAACATAAAATACAATTGGAAAACCAACTGCTAAAAAAGACGAATAAATAAAAAACAGCCTGATTTTACTGATAGACATATTTAGCCGTTCAGCAAGATAGGTACATACCCCAAAACTCTGTTTTTCGAAAAAAGTAACTATACGCTGAAACATACTACTTGTTTAAAATTTTTATTCCGACAACACAATTTAAGCATTTTTTTTGAGTACAATAATTTTTATTTAATTGAAGCAAGGCTTGTGACTCAAATGCACTAGCAATAACCAATCCAGCATCTTCATATTTTTTTACCACAGCATTCTTTTCTGCCGGCAATTGTTCTAATAAATTTAACGCTCTTTCTACCAACATGGTATCATTGATGTATTTTCCATACGCATACAAAAATAAGATAACGCCATTAATAATTAAGCCATTTACAGTCACCATACCCAGTTGGTTATTTTTAGGGGCTGTTGGTTTACCAAAATGATAATGTGTGTTCCAATAAGGGTGTACAGGTAAATTTAAAAACATTTGCTGCATTACTTTTACATCACTGATGTCCATTAGTTTAGAAAATAAATGAGTAGAGCTTGCCAGTAATGCTGAAAACTGCGCAAGCCGTATGGTTGGAAAACTTTGCGGACGCATTCTTAAAAATTTCCAAAGCGAAACAGCAATTGGTTTTAATTGATATTTCTGCTGCAGGTAATTGTATTCTTGCTTTAATTTTAAGGGATAAGCCTCAACAAAATGTCCATTTAAAAATCCTGCCTGCCCAAAAATTAATGCTTCAATTAGCATGGGTTCATTGCTATGCTTATCAAAAAGTTGATAAGGGATCGAATCTGCAAGCAATTCGAATGGAATGGTGTTGACCTTTAAACCAAAATTTGCCGCCATAAAACAATAAAAAACTTTGGCCCAGTTGCCCTGGCTGGATTTAAGCTTACTATAAATTTGTTGAGCTTTAGTGTTTAACCGCTCAGTGATTAAACGGGCCATAAAACCATTTACATACACTGAAGGAACCTCTGCAATTTGCTTTTCGCAGGGAAAAGATTGAGCTGAATTTAGAAATTGCTGGTAAGTAAGCAACAACTGAGTTTTAAAAAGACCTTTTAATACAAAACAAGGAATGTGGCTCCCATCCTTTCGATAAACTGTAGCATCATGCTCATAAACTACATGCAGAACAACAGAATCGTAAGCATCATCGTACTGATGATGATGCATAAACCAATAAGAAGAACGTAAATGAAGTTCTACATGGCCAACCCATATGGTGTTACCTATCTGTAATTTTGCCTCACTAAAATCCGGGCCTGCATCTGAATTTAAGATGCCGGGATGTACGATTACAAGTTTTTCGCCAGTAGTACAATGTAGGTCGGAACCGGCAAAAAGTCTGAATCTCCATAAAAAATGGAGAAAATCCTCTTTAAAATCCATTCAGTAAACTTAATACAGTCTACTGAATTACAATTAAATATAAACTTTATGTTAGCAAAAGAAAGCTAATTTGAAGTAATTAATAAGTGAAAAAACAAATTATTAAAAAACCACTAGATTAGTGAGGCTGCCTTAAGAAGAACCTCCATTTCTTGCTGAAGTTTAAGCGCCTCCTCTCTTGCCTTTTCAGCAAAATCTTCGCCCTTACCCGCAAATATAATTCCCCTTGAAGAATTCACCAATAATCCGCATTTATCATTGAACCCAAACTCGCAAACATCTGCAAGGCTCCCCCCCTGTGCACCAACCCCTGGTACAAGAAGAAAATTATCAGGAGCCAGTCTTCTAATTTCTTTAAATGCCGAACCGCGTGTTGCGCCAACTACATACATGAGCTGATCGCTGTTAGCCCATTTAGAGGAAGCCCGGATTACCTCTTCATGCAATTTGCCATTCCCGGTCTCTAAAAGTTGAAAATCAGCATGTCCTTCGTTGGACGTTAAGGCCAGTAAAATCACCCATTTATCAGAATATTTTAAAAATGGGCTTACGGAGTCTTTGCCCATATATGGCGCTACGGTAATGGCATCAAAGCTCATTTCCGTCTTATCTTTATTGAAAAATGCATCAGCGTACATGGCAGAGGTATTGCCAATGTCTCCGCGTTTCGCATCAGCAATGGTAAATAGATCTTCAGGGATGTATTGCCAGGTATCTGTGAGTGTTGCCCAACCTTTAGCGCCCCTGCACTCATAAAAAGCTGTATTAGGCTTATAGGCTACACATAAATCTTTGGTAGCATCTATAATTTGCTTGTTAAATTCCAAAATTGGATCATTGTATTTTAACAGGTGTACAGGTATTTGCTCCAATACCGGATCAAGCCCTACACACAAAAACGACTTTTTCTTTTGAATTTGGGTAAACAGTTGCTCTTTATTCATTTACAGCTAATTTGTGCGCAAAGATGCCAATTTTAAGCTTTCTATAGATGAGTAATTTTAAACATTCCCATTATTTATTTTAAACATTTTATATTTTAGGTTTGGAATTTAGCTTATTATTACATACAATTGCAGCACAAATTCTCTATCGTTCATCTGGACAATCAGAAAAAACTCCTTAAAACTTGTTCTACTCAATTTTCAGTCCTTTTTTTTGTTTTGTACAATTGATCTTGTTATGTCTTAAAACTACGGTTTTTATAAAACTTAATTCATAACAGCTTCAGAAACCGATGAACTTTAAAATAATTTACACATGAACAATACCTTCATAATAAAATTTCTCTACATCTAGATAATGTTTAATAAAAGCGAACTAAATGAAAAGCTCACTGCCGAATTGCGTGAGTTGGCTAAAGCCCAGGGTATACTAAACGCTGATGAATTACGTAAAGCAGAACTGGTAGAAATTATGGCTCAGATTACCGAGCTTGAGCCGGCAACCGTAGCAGAAGATGCTAAGCCAGCTTCTAAACCAGTGCCTGCTAAATTGGCGAAGGCAGCTACCGCCGAAAAGCCTTTAAGAAAAAGAACACGCATTGCTAAAGACGACAAGGAAGTACAGCCGGACGTTGCTGAAAAGCCTACACTGTTTGATGAAAAAGCACCTGAAGTTCTTTCTGAAGTTGAATTACAAGAATCCTTAACGGCGCATTTTAAAAAGAATAAACCGGAACCGGAACCAATAGTTGCTGCTGAGGCTGTACTTGCACCTGAAAAAACAGTAATTGCAAAGGCTGCGCCTCTGCAATCGGCACCATCTCAAAATAACAATGTTGTTAATGCGCCACAGCAAATTAAAAACAGGCCACAAAGAGACGAGCAGCGACAAAAAAATCAAAACAACAATAATGGCAATGGCAATAACAACGGAAACCAGAAACAAGCTGAAAACAGCTATTCAAACCTGGATTTCGACAATACCATTACCAATGAAGGCGTACTGGAAATTATGCCAGACAGCTATGGTTTTCTAAGATCAGCTGATTACAATTACCTTTCTTCTCCTGATGATATCTATGTATCGCAATCACAAATTAAACTTTTTGGTTTAAAAACAGGCGATACCGTACGTGGAAGTATCCGTCCGCCAAAAGAAGGTGAAAAGTATTTTCCACTGGTAAAAGTTGAGGCCATCAATGGCCGCTTACCGGCAGAGGTTAGAGATCGTGTTCCTTTTGACTACCTAACGCCACTTTTCCCTACAGAAAGATTAAACCTTTTCACAGAAACCAATAATTACAGTACACGTATTATTGACCTGTTTACCCCAATTGGTAAAGGTCAGCGTGGTCTGATTGTAGCCCAGCCAAAAACTGGTAAAACTAACCTCCTTAAAGAGGTTGCAAATGCAATTGCAAAAAACCATCCTGAAGTTTACCTGATCATTTTGTTAATTGACGAACGTCCGGAAGAGGTTACAGATATGGCAAGAAGTGTAAGGGCTGAAGTTATTGCTTCAACTTTTGATGAACCTGCAGAACGCCATGTTAAAATTGCAAATATCGTTTTAGAAAAAGCAAAACGTTTGGTAGAATGTGGTCACGATGTTGTGATTTTGCTGGATTCGATTACACGTTTAGCCCGTGCCTATAATACTACTGCTCCTGCATCTGGTAAAATTTTGTCTGGTGGTGTGGATGCAAACGCACTTCATAAACCGAAACGTTTCTTTGGTGCAGCCCGTAATATTGAAAAAGGTGGTTCCCTTACCATTCTAGCCACGGCTCTAACAGAAACAGGTTCTAAAATGGACGAGGTGATCTTTGAAGAGTTTAAAGGTACCGGAAATATGGAACTACAGCTTGACCGTAAATTGTCTAACAAACGGATATTCCCTGCAATTGACATTACGGCCTCAAGTACCAGAAGAGATGATTTATTGCATGATAGAGATACCCTTCAACGCGTTTGGATTTTAAGAAATCACCTGGCAGACATGAATGCCCAGGAAGCGATGGAGTTTGTTCAGGCTCAAATCAGAAATACAAAATCTAATGAGGAATTCTTAACTTCGATGAACGGTTAATTCAAAGATTTAAGCACAACTATTGATGATAAAAAAGCAAATTCCAAACTTCTTAACCTGTGCCAATTTACTTTGCGGCTGTGTAGGAATTGTTTTTGCATTTAAAAGCCAGCTGGATATTACTGCATACATGGTACTGCTAGCTGGCATTTTTGATTTCTTTGATGGCTTTTCTGCACGATTATTAAACGTGAAGTCAACAATTGGCAAAGAACTTGACTCACTTGCCGACATGGTTAGCTTTGGATTTTTACCCGGAGTTGTCATGTTTCAGCTGCTATTGCAAAGCAATTACTCCTCCCCTTATTTGCCTTATTTTGGGTTTATCATTACCATATTTTCTGCCCTCAGATTGGCAAAATTTAACATCGATACCCGACAAACTGAAGACTTTATTGGATTAAACACCCCAATGAATACGCTATTTATAGTTTCTTTGCCATTTATACAACGAGACTTCCCTGAGTTACTAGGCTCTACGCTGCTTTTAATCTTTTTAACCCTGCTAATGAGCTGGTTGTTAATTAGCGAGATCAGGATCTTTTCGCTTAAATTTGGCTCTATGAAATGGGCTGATAACAAAGCAAAATTTATCTTTTTGATTTTATCAGCTATATTAATTGCAATTTTGAAATTTGTGGCAATACCTTTTATCCTGATTCTTTACATCAGTAGTTCCATTTTACACTTCAGAAAAAAACAAAACTTACTTTAATTAAAGCTCTTTTGACAGTTGGTTTCTCGCTTCGTCCAGCTGACGATACAACACCTGCACAAACTCATTAATCTCCTGATAAGCAGTACTTAAACCTTCTACGTTTTTAAGTTCTTTTGCACTACTTTCCATAATTTGCATATGGTCTTTAGCATCTTCTCTTCCAACGTAAGCAAACGTAGGTTTTATTTTATGTGCACAGCTGGAAACTTTTAACCAGTCCTTCTCTTGAAGCGCCTGCTCCAAATCTGACATATATAAAGGTGTTTGCTGCTTAAACATGTCTATCATTTCAATCATGAACTCAGCACTGTCTCCAGACATGTCTCTCAAATAAGATAAATCAAGAGGGGCATTATTTTTATTGATGTCAATCATACAACAAAATTAGGAATTTATATTTTTGATACTTCTAAATTATCAGATAATTCTTTTAATATTTCTGTTACTGTTTTATTTAATACAGGATGCAGCACATTGCCTGCAATCTCTGCCAATGGCTCCAGCACAAATCTCCGCTCGTGCATATGAATGTGTGGAACCTCCAACTGATCTTTAATGGTTATAATTTCATCTCCATATAAAATGATGTCGATATCAATAAATCGTGCGCCCCATCTTTCCAACCTTACTCTTCCAAGTTCCTGTTCTATCCACAGCACTTTGTTCAGCAATTCTAAGGGTTTTAACACAGTTTCTACACCAACTGCCTGGTTCAGAAAATCAGCCTGATCTGTTTTGCCCCATGCAGCAGTCCTGTAAAGAGAAGAGCGGCTGATTATAGGACCAATATTTTCTTCAATGTAAACTAAAGAGGCTTCAAGTATGCTTTGGCTGTCTCCAAGGTTGCTACCCAGTAACAAATAAACGATTTTGCCATCCAATTGTATAGAAAAGGCTGATGCTTGTTTCATATATTTACAAATTAAATATTAAACCCTCACATGAAAGAATTTTTTAAATACGTTTTAGCCACTGTGGTCGGTGTAGCAATCTCTTTAGTGGCTATAGTCGTACTTTTTGTTATAAGTATTATAGGAATTGTCGCTTCTGTAAGCGACCAAAAAAAATCAGATGTTGCTAATAACAGCGTTTTATATCTAAATCTGGATCAGGAAATTAAAGAACGTACTCCAGACAGCAAATTTGACAATCTACCAATTATAGGTTCCGGCTCTGGCAAAAGTATTGGCTTTAATGACTTGATTTTAGCGTTAAAAGAAGCTAAAACTGATGATAAGATTAAATGTATCTATTTAAATGTTTCGTCTCCAAATGCAGGTAAAGCTACTTTAAAAGAAGTAAGAGATGCTCTACTGGACTTTAGAAAAAGCAGGAAGCAAATTATTGCTTATAGCGAAGTTTATTCGCAGGATGCTTATTACCTTGCTTCTGCAGCAACTAAAGTTTATCTGAATCCGCAGGGCAGCCTCGAATTTAAGGGTTTTAGCAGCCAGCTGACTTTTTTTAAAGGCACACTGGAAAAAATTGGCGTGGAAGTTCAGGTAATCAGGGTTGGTAATTTTAAAAGTGCTGTTGAACCTTTTATTGCAGATAAAATGAGCGATTACAACAGGGAACAGGTTACTGCATATGTTGGTGGTTTGTATAATGTTTTTTTAGAGGGCATTGCTGAAACCAGGAAATTACCTGTAGACAGTTTACGTAACTGGGCAAATCTTTATACCATTCAGCAACCTACAGACGCGCTTAGGTTAAAAATGATTGATGGCCTGCGCTATAAGGACGAACTGCTTGATGAACTTAAAAAGCTAAGCGGCAAAATTAAATCAGATAAATTAAGTACAGTATCTATTAATGAATACGCTAAAAATGTAGATGATGAAGGTTCTGAAGATGATAAAATTGCCGTAATTTATGCCAATGGTGACATTACAGGTGGAGAAGGTTCTGACGAATCAATTGGCTCTGAACGTATTTCAAGAGCAATAAGGAAAGCAAGACAGGATGATAACATTAAAGCCATTGTACTGAGAGTTAACTCTGGCGGTGGCAGTGCATTGGCATCTGATGTAATATGGAGAGAGATTGTGCTCAGCAAAAAGGTAAAACCAGTAATCGCTTCTTTTGGTGATGTGGCCGCTTCTGGTGGTTATTACATCGCCTGTGCCGCAGACTCTATTTTTGTACAGCCAAATACCATTACAGGATCAATTGGTGTGTTTGGCCTTATTCCTAACTTGCAAAACCTGTTAACAAATAAGCTCGGGGTAACTTTTGACGGCGTTAAAACGGGACAGTATGCAGATATTATGAGTGCGAACAGACCATTAACATCTGGCGAGCGTTTCATCATCCAAAATGATGTGAACCATGTTTACGATACTTTTACCGCACGGGTAGCCGAGGGACGTAAAAAAACAAAAGAATATGTTAATTCTATAGGTGGTGGCCGTGTTTGGGTAGGTACAGATGCCGTTAAAATCGGTCTGGCAGACAGGTTGGGTAGTTTCCATGACGCCATTACTGCTGCAAGCAAAAAGGCTAAACTAAGCGATTATACGGTTGTGGAATATCCTGAAAAAGAAGACCCTTTCAAATCTCTTTTAGATAGCGGATCAGATAAAGTAAAAACTTATTACGCTAAGCAGGAGCTTGGTGAGCAATACGTCATTTACCAGCAAATGAAAAAAGTGATGTTAAATACAGGATTACAGGCACGCATGCCTTTTGAAATAAAAGTTAACTAGTGGAAAACAAAACTATAGCACGTAGCCTTCGACTGCTTTCTCAGTTGATGGAGTTGCACAATGAAAACCCCTTTAAAATAAAATCTGTCGCAAACGCAGCATTCAAAGTAGATAAACTTCCTTATGCTTTGCAAGGTAAAACGCTGGAAGAAATTGCCGCCGTTGATGGACTTGGTAAAAGCATGTCTGCAAAAGTTTGGGAACTTTTGGAAACGGGAAACATGACCGACCTGCAGGACATTTTAGCCAATACCCCCGAAGGCATTGTAGAAATGTTAGGCATTAAGGGTATAGGGCCAAAAAAAATTGCAGTAATCTGGAAAGACCTGGGGATTGAAAACATTGGCGAACTTTACTACGCTTGCAATGAGAACCGCTTAATTGAAGCCAAAGGTTTCGGTCTTAAAACTCAGGAAGAAATCAAGAAAATAATTGAGTTTAAAATGGCAGCACAGGGTAAATTCCTGTATGCTCATGCAGAACCTATGGTCAATCAGCTTTATGCCGATCTGGCATTATGGCTCAACAACATTGGAGATGAGCCTTTGCTTGGCATTGCTGGTGACTACAGACGTTGCCTGGAAGTTATAGACAACCTTGAATTTGTGATCGGCGCAACACAGCTTAACGAAGTAAAAGAAAAGATCGGCACTTTTGAAGGGCTTACCTTTGAGGAAAATGAAAATAACACCTTTACAGCGCTAAGTGTTTATGGCATTAAAGTTCAATTATACCTTGTTGATAAGCTAAACTTCTATCTCGACTGGTTCCGTATCACAGGAAGTGCAAAGCATGTACAGCAGGTGCTGAGCATGGCGGGCAATGGTCCATTTGAGAACGAGCAGGCTATTTATGAGCAAGCCGGGCTGGCCTTTATTGAACCAGAACTGAGAGAAGGTCTCAAAGAAATTGAATGGGCAAAGGCAAATCAAATGCCTGTACTCATTACCGATGCTGATCTTAAAGGAAGCCTTCACAACCACTCTACCTGGAGTGACGGTGTGCATACCCTTGAAGAAATGGCACTATATTGCCGGGACACACTGCAACTTGAATACTTTGGCATATGCGACCATTCAAAATCTGCGTTTTATGCCAACGGATTAAATGAGCAACGTGTATACGCACAACATCTTGAAATTGACGCATTAAATGCAAAACTCGCCCCTTTTAAAATATTTAAAGGCATAGAAAGCGACATCTTAAATGATGGTTCGCTGGATTACAGCGACACCATACTAAAGTCTTTTGATTTTGTAGTTGCTTCTGTACATAGCAATTTGCGTATGACGGAGGAAAAGGCAACAGAAAGGTTGATCAAAGCAATTGAAAATCCTTATACAACCATACTCGGACATCCCACCGGCCGTCTGCTACTCAGCAGAAAGGGCTATCCAATAAACTTTGCTAAAGTGATTGACGCTTGTGCTGCAAACGGCGTTGTGATTGAAATTAATGCAAATCCGCTACGTTTAGATCTTGATTGGCGCTGGCATCAGTACGCACTTGAAAAAGGTGTGCTGCTTTCCATAAATCCGGATGCCCACCGCACAGAAGGTTTTCATGACATGCGATATGGTATTTTAACAGCTAGAAAAGGTGGTCTGGAAAGCAAGTCATGCTTAAATGCAATGTCCCTTCAAGATATCTCACAATACTTCAACAATAAAAAATAGTTAATTCTTACCTTTGGTTCATGATTAGTAAGCTTTGCAACCAAATATTTCAGGACGCCATAAACGATTATCATATACATAATCAAATTGACCACCCTATTTTAAATCCTTATCGCATAGGTACGCTTGAACACCTGCTGTACTTAAAATGCTGGATAGATACGGTGCAATGGCACATGGAAGATGTTGTACGCAACCCTCAAATAGATCCTGTGGAAGGTTTACAGTGGAAACGGCGTATTGATGCTTCTAACCAGGAACGCACAGATGTAGTTGAATACATTGACAGCTATTTTCTTGAAGAATATAAAGAGGTGCCCCCCTTACCTGATGCTAAAATCAATTCGGAAAGCCCTGCCTGGGTAGTAGACAGGTTATCTATCCTCGCCTTAAAGGTCTATCATATGAATGAAGAAACTTTGAGGGATAATGCTTCAGATGAACATATCAACAGCTGCATTTCTAAACTAAATGTTCTTTTAACGCAACGAACAGATCTTTCTACCAGCCTGGATGAACTGATTAGCGATATTGAAAAGGGAATTAAATACATGAAAGTCTACAAACAAATGAAAATGTATAACGATCCTAGTCTTAACCCTGTACTTTATAACATAAAATAGCTGATGCCTCAATCAGCAACAATTTTGGTTATTCGTTTCTCTGCCATGGGGGATGTTGCTATGACAGCGCCTATTTTAAAGGAACTTACAAAGAATTATCCAGAACAAAAGTTGCTGATGGTAAGTCGCAAAGCTTTCCGGCCTTTCTTCAATGACATTCCAAACCTTAGCTTTTTCAACTTCGACCCAAAAAACGAGCATAAAGGATTCTTTGGGTTAATCAGGTTGTTTTTTCAGCTCAGAAAAATGAAGATCATTGCCGTGGCAGATCTTCACAACAATCTTCGGAGCAAAATTATCCGCTTACTTTTTTTATTTACTGGTGTAAAAACCAGTTCTGTTGATAAAGGACGAAAAGAAAAATCAGCCTTGATCAGAAAAGAAAACAAAGTTTTAATTCCATTGCAGCTAATGGTGAGTCGGTATGCAACAGTATTTGAAAAACTTGGCTTTCCATTTCAGCTGTCAAATCAATTAACCTGTCCAGAGTGCGAGAAGATTAGCAATCCCCTATTTCCCGAAAAAACCGGTAAATGGATAGGTATAAGCCCTTTTGCCCAACATCTTCAGAAGGTTTACCCCTTGCATAAAATGGAAGCCGTAGTGTTAAAATTAGCACAGATAGGCTACCAGATTTTTATATTTGGCGGGACTACAGATGAAGAAAATACGGCAGATTCCTGGGCAAAACAGCATCAAAACATCTTTTCTGTGGTTAAAAAGATAGGAATGGAAGAGGAACTGAAACTTATTTCTAACCTGGATGTTATGCTCAGCATGGATTCATCTGGAATGCACCTGGCCTCTTTAAAAAATATTCCTGTGGTATCTGTTTGGGGAGCCACACATCCCTATGCAGGATTCTTAGGCTATGGCCAATCTATTGATGATGCAGTGCAGATAGCTCTTTATTGCCGCCCTTGTTCTGTATACGGAAATATTCCGTGTTACCGTGGTGATTTTGCATGCATGAATCAACTAAATGAAGATAATGTTATTGAAAAAGTAATAAATAAACTCAAAGATGCCGAAGCAACTGCTACTGATAAGACATGGAAAATCTGACTGGGGAAATAGCCACCTCGCTGATTTTGACCGTCCATTAAACTCAAGAGGATTAAGAAATGCGCCAGAAATGGCTACGCGTTTGTCTAACAAACATTTTATACCAGAGCTTATAGTGAGTAGTCCGGCAATGAGGGCGCTAACCACAGCCAGAAATTTTGCGCAGGTCTGGAACAAACCATTAGACCAGATTAAAGAAGAGCCGTCCATCTACGAAGCCAACACAACAGCCTTACTAAGTATTGTAAATAAACTGGATGATCATTTTAATATGGTAGCAATGTTTGGACACAATCCAGGATTTACGGAGTTTGCGAATTACCTAAGTGATTCGAACATCCATAACATCCCTACTTGTGGTGTTGTAATTATCGAGTTTCCATTTGAAAAATGGAACCATGTAAGTGCTGACACCGGAGCATTAAAACTTTTTGATTACCCAAAAAGTATAGAAGAGGATTAAAAGTGAAGATGCTTCACGGTTAAACCATTATTGATCAACTGTTTTAAAGAGTCTATCCCTATTTTCAAGTGTGTCTCTACATAATTTGTAGTTACAGAGCTATCACTTTCTGCTGTTTTAACACCTTCCGGGATCATTGGCTGATCTGAAACCAACAACAATGCACCGGTGGGAATTTTGTTAGCGAATCCAGTTGTAAAAATTGTAGCTGTTTCCATATCTACGGCCATAGCCCTCAAGGTTTTCAGATACTTTTTAAACTCCTTATCGTGCTCCCAAACCCTTCTGTTTGTTGTGTAACAGGTTCCGGTCCAATAGTCTCTGGAATGATCCCTGATTGTGGTCGAAATCGCCTTTTGCAAGGCAAATGAAGGCAATGCAGGAACTTCAGGCGGCAAGTAATCGTTAGATGTACCTTCTCCCCTTATGGCCGCAATTGGTAAAATCAAATCGCCCAACTGGCTCTTTTTCTTTAAACCACCACACTTACCTAAAAACAACACTGCCTTAGGCATAATCGCGGTTAATAAGTCCATCATTGTAGCAGCAAGCGGGCTCCCCATGCCAAAGTTGATGATGGTTATGCCATTGGCTGTCACACTCTGCATTGGCTTATCAAGGCCCATAATAGGCGCATCCTCGTTCCATTCAGAGAACATCTGCAGGTATTTGCTAAAATTAGTTAGTAAGATGTACTCACCAAACTCACTTAAGGGTCTACCAGTATATCTAGGCAACCAATTGTTTACAATTTCAGATTTGGTCTTCAATCCCGATTTTACAGGCGACTCTACCTCTTTTACTTTTTTTGCTTTTTTAACAATCTGTTCATCTTTTTTTACGTCTTTTTCTTCATTCATATATTTCTCCTTATTTAATTTTTATCATTTGCAACCTGTATCTGAAATAACAATATAAAAAAAAATCCCCGCAAATGCGGGGATTTTTTTGTTAAGCGGCTTTCAGTTTCTTGAAATCGGCCTTCTCAAATTTCTCAACCGCGTAATCGAGCGAGATGCTCAGCTCCGTTACGGATGTTTCGGAAGGAATGTCAAACATAGCATCCAGCATAATAGCTTCACATATGGATCTTAATCCCCTGGCACCAAGTTTATATTCCATTGCTTTATCAACAATAAAATCTAACACTTCATCTTCAAAAATCAGTTTTACACCTTCGTATTCAAATAGCTTCACATACTGGCGGAACAACGAGTTTTTAGGTTCTGTAAGTATGTTCCTTAAAGCCTGTTTATCTAAAGGATTTAAGTGTGTAAGTACGGGAACACGACCGATCAGTTCAGGAATCAAACCAAAAGATTTTAAATCTTGTGGTGTGATGTACTTATAAAGGTTCTTAAGATCAAGCTCAGCATCATCTTTTTTAACTTTATAACCTACGGCCTGGGTACGCAGCCTGTTAGCGATTTTACGTTCAATTCCGTCAAAGGCACCTCCGCAAATAAATAAAATATTATTCGTATTTACAGGGATCATCTTCTGATCTGGATGCTTACGTCCACCCTGAGGGGGAACATTAACAATTGTTCCTTCAAGAATCTTCAACAAAGCCTGCTGAACACCTTCTCCAGAAACATCACGCGTAATAGAAGGATTATCGCTCTTACGCGCCACTTTGTCTACCTCATCAATATATACAATGCCACGTTCGGCACTCGCAACATCATAATCTGCAGCCTGCAGCAACCTTGTCAAAATACTCTCCACATCCTCTCCTACGTATCCGGCTTCAGTTAAAACCGTAGCATCACAAATACAAAAAGGAACATGCAGAATCTTTGCGATGGTCTTTGCCAGGAGCGTTTTCCCTGTTCCTGTTTCACCAACAAGCATGATATTTGACTTTTCGATCTCTACTTCGTCCTGCTGATCAATTTTCTGGCTCAATCGTTTATAGTGATTGTAAACAGCTACAGAAAGTACCTTTTTAGCATCATCCTGACCAATTACATACTGGTCAATATGTTGTTTAATTTCCAAAGGCTTTAACAGGGTAATATTTGGATCTAAAGCCTTTGACTTTTTACTTCCCATTTCCTGGGTAAGCAACTGATTGGCCTGGGTTACACATTTATCACAAATAAATGCATCTAAACCTTCAATCAGCATAAGTGTATCCTGCTTCCCTGAACCACAAAAAGAGCAGCGGGAATCTTTACTTTGCTTTGCCATTTTATTTTTTAACGTTAGCGCCTAATACCTCATCAATCATTCCAAAACTCTTAGCTTCATCAGCTTTCATCCAGTAATCACGATCTGAGGCTTTCTCTACCCATTCGTAACTCTGGCCAGAGTGATTTGCGATGATGTCGTATAATTCTTTTTTTAATTTAAGCATCTCTCTCAGGTTAATCTCCATATCTGAAGCTACGCCCTGAGCCCCACCAGAAGGCTGGTGAATCATCACACGTGAATGCGTTAAAGCCGCACGTTTACCTTCTGCACCTGCTACCAATAACACGGCGCCCATTGATGCCGCCATACCTGTACAAATTGTTGCTACGTCTGGCGTAATGTATTGCATGGTATCATAAATACCTAAGCCAGCATACACCGATCCTCCAGGTGAGTTAATGTAGATCTGGATATCTCTGTTGTTGTCTGTAGATTGCAAAAACAACAACTGCGCCTGGATAATATTTGCATTTCCATCATGAATGGCATCACCTAAAAAGATAATACGATCCATCATTAAACGCGAAAATACGTCCATTTGTGCAACATTTAGCTGACGTTCCTCTATAATATATGGGGTCATGCTTTTAGGAGAATTGTTGGTATGACCTATATAACGATCTACAGTTAAACCGTTAATGCGATGATGTTTAACTGCGTACTTTCTAAATTCGTTTTTATCTATATTCATTGTATCTTATTTTACTGTGTTTATGTATGCTGCAGAAGTATTACTTCTTTTTTTAATTAAGCTAATTCAATAGTAACACAACTAAGTTGCTAATTTATTGTGGTATTGTAAAATTTGAATATTCTTTTATACAGATAAGGCGGCTTTAAAAAAGCCGCCTTACATTAAGTTTTAAATAAACTGTTGTTAAATCAACAATTAGTTCATCTCTACAAACTTATTATAAGCGATATCCTTTTGGTCTAAGGTAACAGCAGATTTGATGTAATCAAAAACTTTCAAAGCTTTAACTTCTTCAAAAATACGGTTACCATTATCTTTTTCCTGTAAAAAGGTGGTGGTGTATTGTGCAAGCTGATCTTCAGGAAGTGGAGCCGGACTGTACATTCTAAACTGTGCATCTAAACGTTGTTTAGCAGTTTCAAATACATCTTTATAATCTATTTTAATATCATTTTCTTTAATGATGTTATTTTCGATCAACGTCCATTTCAGATTTTTCGCAAAATCTTCGTAGCCTTCTTCTAATTCAGCATCCGTTAATTTTTCGTTGGTAGCTTTTAACCACTTACGTAAAAACGCATCCGGCAAATCAATCTTTACACTGTCAATTACTTTAAGATAGATGTCATTCTGCAATTTTCGATCTGCATCCTGCTTAAACATACTTTCTACTTCTTCAGTAATTTTAGCTGTAAAACCAGCTTCATCAGTTACAACACCTTCACCAAATATTTTATCAAAGAACTCCTGGTTTAAATCCGATTCCTCTAAACGGTTGATGTTTTTAACCGTTACCTGGAATTTAGATTTCAAGTCTTTAGCTTCATCTTCACCAATATTCAGCAATTTAGCAATTACCACCTCATTGTTTTCAAATGCTTTCTGAACATCAAGTTCAAGAACATCATCCTTTTTTAAGCCAGTTAAAGATTTAAGAACTTTTTTGTCTTTAACTAAGTCTAAGCGAATAGAACCAGTATTGGTTATGCCACCTTCAAAAACTGAACCATCAGGAGAAAGTTGTGCTAAATCGGCATAAACTACATCATCTTCTGCCGAAACTTCTGGATTTGTCATTTTGCCATAGCTTTTGCGGATATTTTTAACCCTTGCAGCTAAAGTTTCCTCATCAGCTTTAACGTTATATTGGGTAAATTTATCTTTGTTTGTCAACTTTACATCTACTGCCGGAGCTAAGCCAAGCTCATAGTCGAATTCAAATTCATCTGTATAGTCCCATTTAAAATCTTTGCCGTTATCTATAATAGGTAAAGGCTGACCAAGGATTTCAACTTTATTTTCTGTAAGATAGTTGTTTAAAGTAGTACTAAGCAAGTTGTTGATCTCTTCAACCAAAATGCTTTTACCATACATCCTTTTAATGTGTGAAGGTGGAACCATTCCTTTACGGAAACCTGGAATAGTAGATTTTTTAGCTTGTTCTTTGATGGTCTTCTCAAGCTTCTCAGTATAATCTTCAGGTGCAATTTTAATTTTTACAATTGCATTTAAATCGTCAATTTTTTCCTGTGTAATATTCATTTTTCTGAATCAATATATTTTATATAATCACTTTATACAATTACAAATGCATTCACGGTATCCTTTTAACAAAAAAGCAGCCCATTTGAGCTGCTTTTTACTATTGTGCGGATGAAGGGACTCGAACCCCCACGCCGTGAAGCGCCAGATCCTAAGTCTGGTGCGGCTACCAATTACGCCACATCCGCGGTTAGGATTTTCTTAGGACTGCAAAGATAGAGATTGTTTCTATAAGTCAAAAAGGTTTGCTATTTATTTTTCATTAAAAACCACAACTCACTGTTAACCAACAAAATTATTTTTCATAATTCTTTCTGAAGCTGAAAGTGATACTGAACTGCCTTAATTAAACGGCTACCATGCCAGGAAAACATCTCTCCATCAACCAGCATTATTTTCGTAGCAGGCAAGGCTAAACGAATTTCTTCCAGGTGTCTTTCATCAAAAGGATAAGGTTCAGAAGATAAAAACACGATGTCTGGCTGCAAAAGTTCAAGTTTTGCCAAAGTAAGCTCAGGATATCGTAGGTCTTTTACAACATTACGGAGGCCGTTAACACTAAGTACATGGTCAATAAAAGTATCTTTACCAGCAAACAAGTAAGGATTTCTCCAAATTAGGTACGCCACTTTTTTATCAATGCCATGTTGCAGCGCAAGCGTTTGTAAATCCCTAAATCCGGCGTTAATTAAATGATTCATATAAGCCGCCTCAGGCGTTCTGTCAACCATTGCACCAATGGCAGCAATACAATCCATTGCCTCTTCCAAATTGGATACATCGCTCATCCACACCGGAAAATCCCGCATCAGCGTTTCTATTTGCTGTTTCTCATTCTCTTCCTTGTTGCCAATAATCAAATCTGGCTTTAAACTTCTAATGAAATCAACCTCCAGATTTTTCGTACCTCCAACCCTGGCTAGGGCCTTAACTTTAGCCTCTGGATGAACACAAAACTTGGTTATCCCAATTATTTCCGCATTTAAACCCAAATCAAATAGCAACTCGGTTTGAGAGGGCACTAAAGAAATTATCCGCCTGGGCGGATAATTTATGTCAACGGATCTGTTTAACTGGTCTTTAAAAATCACTAAATAATGGTTCCATCAGGAATAGTCGCACCTTTTTTAACAACTACAATGCCGTCCTTTACTACGTAAACGCCAAAATCGCCATTTGATAAGTGCTCTCCCCCATTTATATGTACGTCGTTACCGATTCTCGAGTTTTTGTCCAAAATTGCATTAGATATCACGCACCTGTCGCCAATACCAATCAATGGATTTCCTGAATTTGTTTCTTCCTGGATTTCTTCAAGTGTCTGGTACCTGTCGCTACCCATAACATATACATTCTCAATTTTTGTACCACGGCCAATTCTAGAACGGATACCAATTACAGCATGCTTAATCTCCTCCGCTTGTAAAATACAACCTTCGGCAATAACCGCCTTATCCAATGTTGTACCTAATATTTTTGAAGGTGGCAACATCCGCGGGCGCGTAAAAATGCTGTGGTGACTGTCAAACAAATTAAACTTAGGAATATCATCAGTTAAACCAAGGTTGGCTTCAAAAAACGAGGAGATGTTTCCAATATCGGTCCAATATCCTTCATATTGAAAGCTCAGTACTTTAAAATTTGAAAGCACTCTTGGAATAATTTCTTTACCAAAATCCTTGTCATCAGGGTTCTCAGCAAAGATTTTAATCAACAACTCCTTATTGAAAATATAAATACCCATAGAAGCAAGGTAATTTCTACCTTCGGCCTGCATTTCTGGACCAGTATCAGAAGACCAATCTAAGATCAATTCTGCGTTCGGCTTTTCAATAAATGAAGTGATAATATTTTCTTCATTAGCTTTTAGAATTCCAAAGTCTGTACCATCTTTTGCCGTTACAGGAATTGTAGCCAGGGTAACTTCAGCTCCACTTTCAATGTGTGCATTTACCATCTCATGAAAATCCATTTGATACAGCTGATCTCCCGAAAGGATAAGCACATACTCAAACTCATGATTCAGTAAATGATGCATAGTTTGTCTCACTGCGTCGGCTGTTCCCTGAAACCAGGTTGGATTTTCGGGCGTTTGTTCTGCGGCAAGAATATCAACAAAAGCGTCGCTAAAATGACTGAAGTGATAAGTATTTTTAATGTGTTTGTTTAGCGATGCAGAGTTGAACTGCGTAAGTACAAACATCCTGTGTATTCCAGAATTGAGGCAGTTGGAAATAGGAATATCAACAAGACGATATTTACCCCCTATTGGAACAGCAGGTTTTGAACGTGTTAGTGTAAGCGGTGCTAGCCTGGAGCCCTGGCCACCACCCAGAATCACTCCCAATACTTTTTCAGTCATCTTTAATTTAAATTTTATATTTGGTACAGATCAATATACTCTTGTGCCGCCCTATCCCAGGAATGATCCAGCTGCATGATTTCCTTGCGGATTTCTTTCATGCGTTTATTATCTTGATATAAATCATATGCCCTTCCTATGGCTTGTCCAACATCCCACACACTGGTTTGATCATGACAAATTCCGAAGCCTCCATCGCCGATATCCGTTACAGTATCTTTTAACCCTCCTATTCTTCTTACCACAGGAATGGTGCCGTAACGCAGGGCGTACATTTGATTTAGCCCGCAAGGTTCTACCCTTGATGGCATCAGCAAAAAGTCTGCACCAGCATAAATTTGATGTGACAAAGCTTCATTATAACCGATATAAGTATTATAATTCTTTGTAAATATTTCTTTCAATTGTTCCAGTCGTCCTTCTACCTGTGGGTCGCCCGATCCTAAAACCAGGATATTAATTTGACCCTGACTATACTGTAATGAATTGTAAAAAATATCAGGAAGTAAATCCGCTCCCTTTTCCCCAACTAACCTGCCTATAAACGTAAACAGCGGCTTTGATGGATCTAAATTAAAAACACTGCAAAGTGCTTCTTTGTTTGCTTTTTTTCCACTTTCTACTGTTCTGTTATTGAAGTTTTTATGAAGCATCGGATCTTTTTGAGGATTCCATACTTCATTATCAATGCCATTTAAGATCCCGAAAGATTTACCTCGTTCCTGAGAAAGCAGTTCTTCCAGCCCATTTGCATTGTACCTTATTTCGTCCAAATAACTCGGAGATACTGTTGTAATTCGCCATGCAGATTTGATAGCCGCAGCAAGTGGATTTATGGCCTCCTTCCAGCCAAGCATTCCGGCATTCCACAAATCAAATTCTGGTAAATAATGTAATTTATCCCAGCCAAACTGTCCCTGATATTGCGCATTGTGCAGCGTAATCACTGTTGGAATTAAACGTAATTTTCTAAAACGTACACAATTAAGCATCATAAAAGGAACCAAACCAGTATGGTGGTCATGGCAATGTACCAGATCAGGCATATGTTCCCACTGCTCTATCCAGTCTAAAACGGCAATTTGGTAAGCTAGAAATCGCTCCGTATCGTCTTCATAGCCGTATACATTTGGCCTGTCCATTAAACCCGTAATCTGCACTAAGAAAAGATCAAAGCCCAGTTTATTATTTTTCTCTCTTAATATGCGCACCGGATAGGTTTTAAAGCCGAGTTTAACCCATCCGTTGTAGACTATCTCAAATTCATTTTCTTGTATAAAGCGGTTTTCATAAGCTGGCATAACCACCTTAGAGAAGTGTCCCAGTTTATTTTGATATTTAGGCAAAGCGCCAACAACATCACCCAATCCGCCAACCTTGGCAACAGGATAACATTCGGCACTGAGGTGTATAATTTCCATAATTTCGATGTTTCAAAAATCACCTCAAATTAGGGAATAGAATAGGGATTGCAAATTTTTTAGCAGAAATAATTAAAATAAAAACAACATACGGTAGAGGAACCCAGGAATTTGCAGCCCGTCTTCAGGGCAAAAAGATCCAGTTCCGAAACTGTATGTTGTTTTTTAATTAAAATTACAATCAGCAATAACAGCAACTAATCTGCAATAGCCCTGAACATTAGGGCACCGGCTGTTAAATTTGTTCTGCTGTCAATTAATATGGCTGCGCCATTGGCTTTATTATCCGTGTAAAAATCAAAGGCAAGTTCATCAGCAGTTTTTAAAACCACCCTACCAATATCATTCAATTTAAAGTCGTAAGCCTCTTGTTTCTCCAGGGTGTTGATGTCTACCTTATAAACAATCTCTCTTACTTTACATTTAGTCACTTTGCTGTTGTGCTGAAGAAGGTAAGTAATACTTTCATCCAGCGGACGCGAATCCATCCAGCAAAGATCTGCCTCTATCAATTGAGAGTTTTGTGGCAAATGAGCAGAATTGACCAAAACATCCCCCCTGCTAATGTCTATATTATCCTTTAAATGAAGCGTTACCGATTGACCTGCAAAAGCTTTTTCCGGTCTCTGGTCAAAGATCTCAATTCTTTCAATTACCGAACTACTTCCAGAAGGCAACACAGTTACCTTATCGTTTACATTAAATTCTCCGCTTAAAATCCTTCCGGCGTATCCCCTGTAGTCGTGCAATTCGTCCGTTTGCGGACGTACCACCCACTGTACCGGCATCCTGGAAAGCTGTGCATCCAGATTGGTATCTACATCTACTGTTTCCAGGAAATGAAGCAAGCTTCTGCCGGTATACCACTGCATATGCTCAGACTCGTTCACTACATTATCACCCTTCAATGCACTTACCGGAATAAAAGTAACTTCCTTTAGGTTCAGTTCATTAGCAAGCGTTTTATATTTATCAATAATGGCATTGTAAACGGTTTCGCTGTAACCAACCATATCCATTTTATTCAGGCAAACCACAACATGTTCTATACCCAATAACGAAACCAGGTAAGAATGGCGGATAGTTTGTTCCACTACCCCGTTTCTGGCATCAATTAAAATAATGGCCAGCTTAGCCGTAGAGGCGCCCGTAACCATGTTCCTGGTGTATTGGATATGTCCGGGTGTATCAGCAATAATAAATTTGCGCTGCGCTGTCTGGAAGTACTTATAGGCAACATCAATTGTAATGCCTTGCTCCCTTTCCGCCCTTAAACCATCCGTTAAAATAGCCAGGTCAATGGTACCATCATCGTTTTTTCGGTTACTTTGCTGTAAAGCTTCCAGCTGATCTGCTAAAATAGAACCAGTGTCATACAAAAGACGCCCAATCAGCGTACTCTTTCCGTCGTCAACACTTCCTGCGGTAAAAAACTTCAATATATTCATTAAAAATACCCTCCTTTCTTGCGGTCTTCCATAGCAGCTTCCGATACCTTATCGTCCAGCCTGGCACCACGTTCACTAATTTTAGATGCACTGATCTCTTCAATAATATCATCCAGCGCTACAGCCTCAGATTCTATAGCAGCAGTACAGCTCATGTCTCCCACCGTACGGAACCTCACCGTTTTACGCTCCACAATGTCCTCACTGTCCATGTTTAAAAATGGAGAAGCAGCCATTAACTGACCATTCCTGGTGATGCATTCTCTTTCATGAGAAAAATAAATAGATGGAAGATCCATCTTTTCCCTTTTAATGTAATTCCAAACATCAAGCTCTGTCCAGTTGCTGATCGGGAAAACCCTTACATTTTCTCCTTTGTGAATTTTGCCATTATAGATATTCCACAATTCAGGTCTTTGCCGTTTAGGGTCCCATTGTCCAAATTCATCCCTTACAGAAAAAATCCGCTCCTTAGCTCGTGCTTTTTCCTCATCACGTCTGGCACCACCAATGCACGCATCAAAACCATGTTTGGCAATAGTATTGAGTAAAGTAACCGTCTGTAAAGAATTTCTGCTGGCATTTTTCCCTTGCTGCTCTATCACCTTTCCCTGATCAATATCATCCTGCACATAACCCACAATCAGTTTCTCGCCTATCCGTTCCACCATTTTATCGCGGTAGGTAATGGTCTCTTCAAAGTTATGCCCGGTATCAATGTGCACCAGGGGAAATGGAAACTTTCCTGGTCTAAATGCTTTTTCGGCAAGCCTTACCAGCGTAATAGAATCTTTACCTCCCGAAAAAAGCAGAGCCGGCTTTTCGAATTGCCCGGCCACCTCACGTAAAATGTGGATGGCCTCGGCCTCTAATTCATCTAAATAATTTAAATTATACTTACTCATATTTCTTATCTTATGTAGTGGTATGCAAACCACATTCTTTCTTAGACTGGTCTTCCCACCACCATCTTCCTGCCCTAAAATCTTCCCCTTCACGTACAGCACGGGTGCATGGCGCACAGCCTATGCTGGGGAACCCTTTATCGTGTAAAGTATTATATACAATGTTATGCTCGGCAATATAAGCTTTGATTTCTTCAAATGTCCAGTCAAACAAAGGATGAAATTTAATCAGCTGATTTTGCTCATCCCACTCAATATTGCTCATGTCATGGCGGTTAGGCGACTGTTCTGCCCTAATTCCCGTTACCCAAAGCTTATTTCCATTTAATGCCCGGTGTAGGGGTTCAATTTTCCTGATGTAACAGCATTCTTTACGATTATCTACTGATTCATAAAAGCTATTTGGGCCTTTTGCATTTACCATATGCTGGAGGCTTTCTGCCTGCGGAAAAAAGGCATGAATAGGTTTCTGATAAATTTCCAGCGTCCTGTTCCATACATAATAGGTTTCAGGAAATAACCTTCCGGTTTCCAAAGTAAATACCTTAATGGGAATATCGTTTTTAAAAATTAAATCTGTAATTACCTGGTCTTCCCAGCCAAAACTTGTAGAAAAAACAATTTGCCCAGGAAACTTAGCTGCAAAATAACGCAAGGCCGCTACAGGGTCCAAATCCTTTATATTTTCTGCTATTTCTATAAACTGTGTTTTCATCAGACAATTTTAAGAATGAAATTAAAAATACTGCGCAAACTTACTATTATCACTATAATACCAACCGAAACCATAATCGTTTTAACTGAGATCTTATTGGAAACTTTTGCTGCTATAGGGGCTGCCAAAGCACTGCCAATTACCAAGCCTGCAACCGCTTCCCAGTGCGCCCCGTTTAACATGGTAATAAAAGTTAGCGAACTCATTAAAGCAATAAAAAACCGGGTGATTTTTACTGTACCTAAAGAAAACCTCGGACTCCTGCCACCTGCAATTAAGCTGGATAACACAATTGAGCCCCATCCGCCGCCACCAACAGCATCTATGAAACCACCAAATAAGCCCAAAAGAGAAATCTTTTTAATCTTGGTAGAAGATGTTTTATGCTGCCTGGCCTGGTATGCTTTAGATAAAATTACACCACCTAAAATTAAGGTATATAAAGACACCAATGGTTTAGTGTACTGACTGTAATGTTCCAGAGAAGACAATAACCATGCACCTGTAACCGCACCTAATATTCCGGGAATAATCAATAACCTGAACAATTTCCAGTTTATATTTCCCATTTTATAATGCATCCATCCAGCTATACCATTGCTCAAAATCTCAGATAAATGTACTGCCATACTGGCTGAGGCAGGTGGAATTCCCATAGACAAAGAAAAAGCGGTTGAAGTAACCCCGTAACTCATCCCTATTGCTCCATCTACCAATGCAAAAATAAACCCTCCCAAAAGGAACCAATAAAAAACCGGATTAATTTGCTGAATATACAACTGAAACTCTGGCTCTTTATGCCAAAAAACTGTAACAACCAATGCAATAGAGAGCACAATGGTGATCCACAACAGCCATTTAAAATTTCTTTTCATGGTGCTGTTCTCTTTATTTGCAATCAAAACAGAGGTCACTTTATTCAGTTGTTTAACTTTATCCGTAAAATCACCACTTAAAGAATTGCGCAAAGTTTGCATATGCTGCAAAGTATCGTTCAACTCATTGGGCAACCCCTCATTCAACACCTCTTTTAAGCGTTTTGCTATGGTTGGTGATTTCCCATTGGTAGATATCGCGATCTTTAAATCTCCTTTTTTCACTACAGAGCCCAAATAAAAGTCGCATAGTTCTGGCTTATCCGCAAAGTTCACCAATAAATTCCGCTGATTTGCTTCAATACGGATTTGCTGGTTCAACAGTGCATTGTTGGTAGCAGTAATTACCAGGTCGGCACCGTCCAAATCCTGTGGTTCAAATTCTTTTTCAAAAATCCGCACCTTAGGATAAGCAGCAGCAAACTGCCGCAACTCCGGTATAATCTCCCTGCCAATTAAATTTACATTCGCTTCTGCGCTATTACCTACAATTGCCGTCAGCTTTTCCAAACCAATAGGTCCACCGCCAACAACTACAGTTTGTAATGTGTTTAGCTTAATAAAAACGGGAAATAGCTGATTACCTTCCAAAGATGTATGAATTAAAACTCCTGATCCAGCAATTTATAAAAATTTTTGATAGGCTGAAAAGATGGGTGCAAAGAAACAACATCTCCAACAATCAACAAAGCAGGAGATTGTATTTTCTGTTCCAATACCACTTCCTCAATGGTATCTACAACGCCAATAGCCAGCTTCTCTTCTTTAGTAGAGCCACTTTGGATCACAGCTACCGGAAGTCTTCCTTTACCCTCATTTTGAAACAACTTGGCTATTTCTCCAAGTTTACCAAGTCCCATTAATACCACAACAGTGGCTTTGCTTCTTGCTGCTTCGTATAAATCATTAGATAAAGCACCAGACGCGGTAGTTCCTGTAACCACCCAAAAGCTTTCGCTAAGCCCGCGATGCGTTACCGGAATTTGCTGAAGCCCAGGCACAGATATGGAACTGGAAAGTCCTGGTATAACTGATGTTGGAATGTTATATCCCGCCGCAAAATCCAATTCCTCATAACCTCTTCCAAATACAAATGGATCACCACCTTTTAAGCGGACCACATGGCCGTAGTTAAGTGCATAATCAACCATTAACTTGTTGATTACATTTTGTGGATGCGAGTGCTCACCAGAACGCTTGCCCACATATACTTTAATGGCATCCTTAGGTGCATATGCCTCTAAAATATCTTCATTCACCAACGCATCATACAAAACTACATCTGCGGTTTTTAAAGCATTGGCAGCTTTTATCGTCAATAAATCTGGATCACCGGGACCCGCGCCTACCAATGTAATTCTTGGCTCCAGACTTTTTCTTTCTTTAGTTAATATCATGATGTAAACTGCGACTCCCTTTTCGCTTTCATTTCTTTATAAAATAGATTCACTGCTTCCAGATAGCTTTTAGCAAAAGCCTCTGTAGGTTCATTTTTATTGATGCTCAATACCAGTTCATTAAAAGAACTTCCCAGCGTAACCTCGCCAGTGTCAACAAAGTTCAAATCAAACTCCCTGATCACCCCAATTTGTGTACTACTGTTAATTCCTTTGTCCAGCAATAATGCCTTAGCTGTATTTACAAATACGGCGTAAGAATGATAAATAGCATCAGACCAGGCTTTGGCTTCAAATGCAGTATTTGCCCAGCCTAGCTTTTCTTCACCTTCCAGCAATAATGTAGCTACAAGATCAATAACAACGCCGGCACATTCTCCAACACCAATAGCCGTTTCAAAGGTTTCCTCATGGCCCCAGTCTACAAATTCATCATCCGTAAGCTGTGTCAAATCAGCCAGGGGTTTCAACAACCTGTAAAAATAATCCTTACTGTTCCTGTCATAATATTGGTGAAAACTCTCCTGCTCAACAGCATTCTGGGTGTAATCGTTCAAGATATATCTTAATACCGTAGTCGCCCTTTTTGAAGGCACTTTCAATATTTTCTCAGCTACCCTACCTACGCCATCACCAACCGTACCACCGCCCAGCAATACTTGTACAGCAGGCACAACCTTACCATTGGCTTTTACAGAACTTCCATGAAAACCAATATGGGCCAAGCCATGCTGACCGCAGGAATTCATGCAACCACTTATTTTAATTTTAATGTCTTTGTTATAAATCAGCTCGGGATACTCTTCGTAAACCACATCCTCTAGTGCAACAGAAAGCGACATGCTGTTTGAAATCCCGAGGTTACAAGTATCTGTTCCAGGGCAAGTGGTTACATCACCAATGCTATCAAATCCCGGAGTAGCAAAACCAACCCGGTTTAAACCTGCATATAAGGACGGCAGAGCCTCTTTTCTCACAAACTTTAACAGTAAACCCTGATTTTGGGTGATGCGGATATCATCAGCTACGTATGGCTGTATGGCTTCAACAAGCTCACGTGCCTGGAACGTACGGATATCACCGATTGGAACTTTAACATACACACCATAAAAACCTTCTTGTTTTTGCTCAAAAACATTTGTTGCAAGCCAATGCTTGTAATGCAAAGTATCTTCTACATCCAATGCAGGATAATCTTTTACCGTAGGATATTCAGGATCAGTAACACTGGTTCTGTTTACCACAAAGGTTTTCGTTTTATTGGCAATACGCTCTTCAGCAATCAATTTAAGCACTTCTTCTAATCCAAGTTTTTGTACCAGGTATTTAAAACGGGCTTTGTTACGGTTATTTCTTTCCCCATAACGGTCAAAAACCCTTAACACAGATTCAGTATAAGGAATCACCTGATCTTCAGGCAAAAAATCATACACAGGACTAGCCAAAAAAGGCTGGGCACCCAATCCGCCCGCCAACAGTACTTTAAAACCACGCTCGCCATTTTCATTTACTTTAGGAATAAATCCCAAATCATGGATATAACTAAAGGCAGTATCTTTATCAGTAGCAGAGAAAGAAAACTTCATCTTTCTGCCCATTTCCTGGCAAATTGGGTTACGAAGAAAATAGCTGAATACAGCATGCGCATAAGGAGAAACGTCAAAAACCTCGTCCTTATTGATGCCAGCATCGGGTGACGAAGTTACATTGCGCACCGTATTACCACAAGCTTCACGTAAAGTAATATCGTCCCGCTCCAGTTCTGCCCAAAGTTCTGGTGTTCGGTCCAGGCTTACATAATGGATCTGGATATCCTGGCGAGTTGTTAAATGTAAATTACCACTTCCATATTCATCTGCTACATCAGCAATACGTAACAATTGTTTAAAAGTTACCTTACCAAAAGGCAACTTAATCCGCACCATTTGCACACCAGGCTGACGCTGCCCGTAAACCCCACGTGCTAAACGCAGACTTCTAAATTTTTCTTCGTGTATTTTACCCTCACGAAACTCACGGATCTTTTTTTCAAGATCAATGATGTCTTTTTCTACGATTGGGTTTTCCAGTTCTGTCCTAAAACTTTGCATATGTTGTTGAGCCGATTATTCAAAAAAAAACTTCTTCATTTTTAACTGAAGAAGCGATATATATTTTACCTGTCTACAGTTTTTTCCGTTAGCTACACATACAGTACATACAATTTTCAAACATTTGGATTTGTGGTTTAGTGGTTTTCATATTGCAAATATATAAAGTATATAGGATTACTAGTACTTTATTTTAAAATAAAATAAAAATGGGTGGTGCGAACACCTAGCATCATTGATCCATGTATACTAAGTTTACCAGCCGCCTCAGCCCATATGTAAATATATGCGATTAATCCCCTAACTTTAATTCTGATTTAAACACCTCAAATGATTTCAAAGTTTATACGTCTCCTTTTTTTCGGAAACTATTTTATTGGTCTTCTTGCGGTGGCACTAACGATAGAATCTACCCTGCAATTAAAAGTCCCATTTAATTCGCTTGCTTATTACGCCCTCATTTTTTGCTCCCCAATTGCCTATTATACCTATGCTTATATGGGCGCTACCAAATTCAATTCTTCCTTAAATCCAAGAGCAGCATGGTATTTTAAACACAAAAACTTTATCAAATGGAGCCAGGCATTATTTTCATCCTTGAGCTTGTTACTCTTTTTATACCTTTTTATCCATAACTTTTACAGCATTCTTCATCTGCCCTTAGTCTACTGGGCAATTGTATTGATCATACTAATAGCCGCAGTTTTGTATTATGGCCTACTGCCCTCTTATTTTTTTAACCTCAACTTGCGCAACACAGGATGGCTTAAACCATTCATCATTGGCTTTATTTGGGCTTGCACCGCAAATATTCTCCCGCTCATCCTATTAAAAATAGAATCTGGAGCAGATGTTGCCGGTAGCGCTTTATGGGTATGGCTCTTTGTAAAAAACTGGATGTTTTGCACCGTAAATGCCATTATGTTTGACATCAAAGATTATGCAATAGACGCCAACAAGGAACTTAAAACTTTTGTAGTAAGGGTCGGCATCCGTAAAACAATCTTCTCCATTCTGCTGCCTTTGCTTATCATAGGGATTCTATCACTCTTTACATTTGCTTATATCCAGCAATTTGCAAGTATTCAAGTAATCTGTAATGTAATCCCATTCATTCTTACCATGATTGTTGCGTTTTCGCTGCATACCCGAAAAAAAATACTTTACTACTTGATTGTAATTGATGGTCTGATTTTAGTTAAAGCCATTTGCGGAATACTTGGTATTATCCTGGCGACAAGGTTATGAAACTGAACAACTATGATAAAATAGCAAAGTATTATGACTTTCTGAGCAGGATGGTCTTTTTTAAATCGCAGGTAAATGCCCAAAAGCAGCAGCTTGCACTAGTTCCCGCCAACAGCAAAGTATTGATTGTAGGTGGAGGGACCGGTTGGATTCTGGATGAAATTGCTAAACTACATCCCCAGGGATTGGAGATTATTTATGTTGAAATATCCGCTAACATGCTTGAACTGGCAAAAAAAAGGAAATATGGCAACAACAGTTTAGAGTTTGTACACCTGCCCATAGAGGAATTTGTGGAGCAACAATCTTTTGATGTGATCCTTACGGCATTTCTGTTTGATAATTTCGCCAAAGACAGGGTAAAACAGGTGTTTTCTAAACTCAACTATTTGCTTAAACCCGGTGGATTATGGCTTTTTACAGATTTCGTTCAGCAGCCCCGGCAAAGTAAAATATGGCAATCTTTATTGCTTAAAACAATGTACCTGTTTTTCAGGAAGCTCTCTAATGTGGAAGCAAGCCATTTAATAGACACTGGTGCCGAATTTAAGCAGTGCGGATATCTAAAATTGGAGGAAAAAGATTATTACAGGGGATTTATAAAATCAATAGTTTACAAGAAAGCTGTATAATAAAAATAGCCGGACCATCCTGTTACAGAAGCCCGGCTATCACCAATATTGAGGTATTAAAATTTGTAAGCCAACGTCGTCATAAACTGACGCGGAGGAATTGGATTTACACTGTAGTTCTCATGAACAAAATAATTTAATTTGTCTGTAATGTTGGAAATCTTGGCTAATAAGGAGATTTGTTTCCAGGTGTATCCAGCAGACAAGTCGAATGTGGTAAATGCGTTAAGCGGTATTAAGCCAGCTCGTGTTGAATTCGCCGCCGGTGGAACTTTTGATGTGTTAAAGCCACCGTTACGTCGGCCCGTATAAAATGTTGACGCTCCTACTTTCAATCCTTTTACTGCACCGGTACTAAATGTATAAAATACAGTTCCGTTCGCAGTATTTTTAGTTGTTCCTACCAAACGCTCTCCCTCTACAAGACCAGTAGGCAGCGTACTTGTATATCGGTAGTTATTATAACTATATCCTGCCAAGAAATTTAGGCCCTTAGTTATTGTTCCTGCCAAATCAATTTCAAAGCCATCACTAGCTGTTGCACCAGTAAATTCTTTTATGGTGGCATCAGCATTTGATGTTCCATCAGCTTTAAATAAAGCCATTTGCGCAAGATTGCTGTTCTTTATTTTGTATACCGTGAAATTCGCTGATAGCTTTCCATCAAGAAAGTCATTTTTAATACCCGCTTCATATTGGTCAATGATTGAAGGTCTCATTGGAGAAAGGAAAATATCTGTTCCGGAATTTGAAGTAAAGTTATTAGAATAACTTGCATATACAGAAGTCGCCTTTAAAGGTTGATAGATTAATCCCACCTTTGGCGAAAAGGCCTTGTCTATTTTATCAGCAGTAGTACTTAGCGGTTCAGTATTAAGTAAAATATCCTTAATATGTGTTGTAGGTGTTTTTTGATAGGTCCATCTTATGCCGGCTAAAACCTTGAATTTTTCTGTAACACTTATTAAATCTTGAACAAAACCACCCATTCTGTAGGTAGGTGCAAAAGTGATTGTCTTTACTACTGCCCCTGGTTCAATACCTGATCCATAATATGTTGATGGATCCAATAGGTTGGCACCACCGTAATCATATGCGGCAAGACCAAAAGGATTGGATGAAGTTGCAGTGCTAGGATACACAAAGCCATTTGAAGTAGTTCTGGACTGGTCAGCATCTAAACCAACAAGAACATTATGTTTAATCCCGATTGTTTGAAAGGTTCCCGTCAAATTAATCTGTTCATTATAGCTGAATTCCTTAGTTTTCGATCGAGTTAGCATGCGGGTTAAAAGAATTCCTGCAGCATTTGCAGCTGGTCTTTCCGCCCCATAGTAGTTCCTGTTATAAGACTGAAGGGAAGCAATTACATTAATTTTCCAATTGTCATTGAATTTATGATTCACATTAAGTTGAGAACTTACCGTATTCGTTTTGTTGTAAGCCCAGGGCGTATTTATAAATGCACCGCGACTAATATTAGGGATAACATTGCCCATACTTCCAACTCCAAAATCAGGGGTATAATTGCTTTTCAAATAGTCTCCCTGCAATATAATTTCAGTTTTATCGCTAACTTTATATAAGAGAGATGGATTTACATATACCCTTTTTGAAGTTACAATGTCCCTGAAACTATAGGCATTTTCATAAGTACCTATCACGCGAAAAGCAAGTTTTTTTGAGATGGGACCATATAAGTCAAGTGTCGGTTTGTAAAATTCATAGCTCCCGGCACGCATGGACACTTCACCGCCATATTCAAACTTTGGTTTTTTAGTTACCATATTTACCACTGCTCCACCAGATACACCGCCATATAACAAAGCCGCGCTTCCTTTTAGTACTTCTACAGATTCTAACGTACTGGCTTCTGGTAAACCACCAGAACTGCTACGCGCACCATTTTTTAATACGTTGTTTCCTCCGAGACTGTAGCCACGGGCGAAAAATGTTTCATTAACGCTGCCTCGGTTTTCCCCAAAGGCTACCCCATTTACATTTTTAAGCACGTCACTTAAACGGTTCATCTGTTGGTCTTGAATCATCTGAGTTCCGATAACTTGTACAGCCTGCGGCAAATCTCTTGGTGCAATGGCTACTTTACCAACATTTACCGGCTTTTTATTTGGACTTTTATAACTGTTGATGTTCACCTCATGCAATTGAGCAGAAGATTCAGCAATTATAAAGTTGAGATCGGAAGCCTGTCCTGCAGTAACTGTGACATTTTGCTCTTGAGTTGAAGCTCCTATTGCAGATATTTTCAGGACATAAGTTCCCGGTTTAACATTTTTGATGGTAAAAGTACCATTCTCAGCAGTCTGTGTCGCCTTATTGGTGCTTTTTAATCCAACATTGACGTAACCTGCAGGTTTACCATCGCTGGTTTTTATTATACCGGATATTGATCCAGATTTAGTTTGTGCATTTATGCTTCCCCCTAGCATAAATATAAAAATAATGAGGACGTTTAATAGTTTGGTAAATAATCTATTCATCTGTTTGGATCAATTCTAAATTGCACGCAAATATACAGATATAACTTACATCCCTATATTTATTTAGAATTAAATCAAATAGCGCAGATTTTAGTTCCTGGTCTGCCCCTGCCCTCTAATTACCCATTTATAAGTGGTCAATTCTGCCAATCCCATCGGCCCTCTTGCATGTAGCTTTTGTGTACTAATGCCAATTTCTGCGCCCAAGCCAAATTGCGCACCATCTGTAAAAGCAGTAGAGGCATTGGCGTAAACTGCTGCAGCATCCACAGCATTTAAAAAATTAACAATTTGTACCTCGTCCTCTGTAACAATCGCCTCACTGTGTTTAGAACTGTAAACGGCAATATGTGCCAGTGCTTCTTCAGTGTCGGCAACAGTTTTTATAGCCATTTTGTAATCCAGGAACTCTATCCCGAAATCCTCAGCACGCGCAGCGAAAAGCAAATCAGCAGGATATAGACCCTTCAGGACAGCATAAGCCTGTTCATCGGCGTAAATGATAACAGATTTCTTCGCAAGAGCTTTCACCAGATCATAAAGATCAGCTAACCTCCCGGCGTGGATCAAAAGGCAGTCCAGCGAATTACAAACACTTACCCGCCTGGTCTTCGCATTAAATACAATGTCTGCTCCTTTTTCCTTATCCCCGGATATATCGAAATAGGTATGTACAATACCAGCTCCGGTTTCTATCACAGGAACCCTGCTGTTGTCACGTACATAAGTAATCAGGGAATGGCTTCCACGGGGGATCAGTACATCTACCATTCCTACAGCATTTAAAAGTGCCGCAGTAGCTTCACGTTCTGCAGGGAGCAGTACCGCAACGTTTATATCCACCTCATGTGCCGCCAGCACCTGGTGTATAATTTTAATCAAGGCCTGGTTAGAGTGCTCCGCATCACTTCCACCTTTTAAAACAGCGGTATTCCCGGTTTTGAAGCACAAGGAAAATACATCTATAGTCACATTTGGCCTGGCTTCATAAATCACACCGATCACACCCAGAGGCACCCTCAATTTGGAAAGATGTAATCCGTTTGGAAGGGTATTTTCAGAGATCAACTCAGAAAGCGGACTTTCCAGGGCAGCTATATTTCTAACCTCCCCGGCAATCCCGGCAATTCTTTCAGTACTAAGCTTCAACCTATCGTACTTGGGGTCTTCGGGCGACATTCTTTCCAGATCCAACAGATTTGCAGCCAGAATCTCTTCTGTTTGTTCTACTAAGCGATTTGCTAATGCATCCAATACCGCATTTACCTTTTGCTTATCTAAAAGGTGCAATGTACGACTTCCCTTTACGGCATTCTCAAAATATATCTTGTAATCCATAAAGCCTAAACTACAGCATGAAAATAATTGTAATGAACCAATGGAGGTTGTTTTTTTTCTCCAATACGTTCCCGCGCTTTATCAGAACCATACTCGGCAATTCCCAAACCAATTAGTACCTCATCTTCATCTACTACCCTAATGATATCTCCTTTTTTAAAATCAGCACTAATATTAATGATCCCCACGGGCAGTAAACTACTGGCTTTTTCAGAAAGCAATGCTGCTTTTGCACCCGCATTTAACTGCACCACACCGGTAGCAGAATTTTCGGAATGGGCAATCCATTTCTTTTTACCAGAAGTGATTTTTTCCGGTACAAACCGGGTATGTATCACCTTATCTTCCAGTAATTCTGCCAGGATGTTTTTGCGCGTACCATTAGCAATTAATACCGGGATTCCCAATTTGGCAACTTTTTGCGCCATGCCCAATTTGGTAATCATGCCTCCTCTTCCAAAACCTGATTTACCGGTAGTAATAAAAGAAGAAATGTTTCCTTCGCCCCCCTTAATTTCGCGGATTACCGCTGCGCCTTCAGCTTTTGGATCGCCATTGTAAATTCCATCTACATTAGACAGGATAATCAGTACATCTGCATTAAGCATTGATGCAATTAATCCTGCCAGTTCATCATTATCTGTAAACATCAATTCGGTTACCGATACCACGTCATTTTCATTTACAATAGGAATGACCTGGTACTGCAATAATATTTCCAGACAATTTTTGATGTTCAGGTAGTGCATCCTGTCCCTAAAATCTTCTTTAGTTACCAATACCTGCGAGCACAGCATGTCTTCCTTTTCAAAAAGCTGCATATACGTATTGATCAGTTTAATCTGACCTATGGATGCAAGTAATTGCCGGGCTGCAACAGCATTTTGTTTTTCAGAAATCTTTATCAAACTTCTTCCTGAAGCCACCGCACCCGAAGAAACCAGGATCACTTCTTTACCCTGCTTTTTTAAAGCAGCAAGCTGTGCAACCAAATGTGCTATCCTGGCCGCGTTGGGCAAACCGTTTTCAGTGGTAAGCACGTTTGAACCAATTTTAACAACAATCCTTTTGTAAGCAGCATTCATAAAAAACAATATCTATTAATTTAGTAGAGTGTAAATCTATAATTTATATAACGTTTTCACAACACACTTGGCGCAAAGCGCATCTATTTCTTACATTTGACATATGGGTGTTAATTTAAAACAATTGGCTGCCGAACTTCAGCTGTCTACCTCCACAGTATCCCGGGCTTTACATGACAGCCACGAAATTAGCATAGAAACTAAAAAAAGGGTAAGGGAAATGGCCGATAAATTAGGTTATCAAGCCAACCCATATGCCAGCAGTCTCAGGAAACAAAAAAGTAAAACGATTGCCCTTGTTATTCCCGAAATTGACAATAACTTTTTTACACTGGCCATTAACGGCATCGAAGAAATTGCACAAAGTAAAGACTACCATGTATTGATTTACCTAACGCACGAGGATCTGCAAAAAGAGATTGCGGTAAGTAAACACCTCCAAAGTGGAAGGGTTGATGGCATATTGATGTCGGTAACCAGTCAGACTGACGACAGTACCCATCTTAAGGAATTGAATAAAACTAATATTCCACTCGTATTTTTTGACCGCATCAGCGATGAAATAAATACCGTTAAAATTACTACTGACGACTACAATAGTGGTTATAATGCTACCAAACACCTTATTGATGCTGGATGCAAACATATTGCCTACTTGCAGGTATCAGAAGCTTTATCTATCGGGATTAAAAGATTAAATGGTTTTAAAGATGCCATAAAAGAAAATAGCCCCGGCAATAAAACATCCATAGTAACCTGCGGGAACCAAAATGAGGACAACTACAATCTTATTCAAAACTTGCTTAATGTACCTGATGCCCCAGATGGCATCTTTGCTTCTATAGAAAAACTGGCAGTGACGGCTTATTATGTTTGCCATGACTCAAACATCGGCATTCCGGAACAGGTTAAGATCATTAGTTTTTCCAATCTCTCTACCGCGCCATTGCTAAACCCATCTTTAAGCACTATTACACAGCCCGCTTTTGAGATTGGCAAAAAAGCTGCGCAGGTATTATTTAGGTTGATTGAGCAAAAACCATTGGATGATGATGAACGGAACATTATCTTGAAATCGCAGCTCATCCCAAGAAACTCTACAAAATAGAAACACCGGACATTTCTGCCCGGTGTTATGATGTTTTATCGTCATCTTAAAGAATGAATAGACTTTGTTAACTCTACAGACCGTAGCAACTAGAGATCTATTAACCTTAAAATATATATTTTGTACTTAAAAAGTTGGAACTGTTACTGTCCACAATCTCATTAATCAAATGTTTATTCTTCTCATTCAACTTGGTAGCTACCAAAGATCTGATTGAAAATGAGCGTAAGGCATCTACTACAGAAAGCGTACCCTCTGCACTGTCTTTACGACCTGTAAAAGGAAATACATCCGGTCCGCGCTGACATTGACAGTTGATGTTTACCCTACTTACCTGGTTTACCAGTGGGTCAATTAAAGCAGCAATTTCCTCATCGTCATTACTAAAAATACTCACTTGCTGTCCGTGTGTAGATTCAATCAGGTAATCAATGGTCTCTTCCAGCTCATCAAAAGGAACAACAGGAATTACCGGGCCAAATTGCTCTTCGGTATACAACTTCATATCCTTATTAACAGGATATACAATTGCCGGATACACGAAAGAGGCATTAGTAGCACCACCATTTTCATTGATTACTGCTGCACCATGAGCTATCGCATCATCAATACATTCTTTTAGAAATGCAGGTTTGTGAGGCTCTGGTAATGGTGTTAAAGCCACACCACTTTCCCATGGCATACCAAATTTCAATTTAGCTACAGCAGCTTCCAGTTCTTTTAAAAACACATCAGCCAAACTGCGGTGTACAAAGATTATTTTTAGCGCCGTACAACGTTGTCCGTTAAATGATAAAGAGCCCAATACGGTTTCCTGAACTGCCAAAGATACATCTGCCGCCGCTGTAATGATAGCAGCATTCTTAGCATCCAATCCTAAAATAGCACGAAGACGATTTACTTTAGGGTGCAATTTTTTAAGTTCGTTGGCAACCTTGCTTGAACCAATCAAAGTAAGCACGTTAATTTTACCAGATTTCATTAAATCTGGAATGATCACGTTACCGCGACCATATATCGTATTCACTACACCTTTAGGAAAGCAATCTTTGAAGGCTTCAAGTAAAGGATAATGTAATAAAGTACCGTGCTTAGGTGGTTTAAATAAAATGGTATTCCCCATAATCAATGCAGGGATCAGGGTAGTAAAAGTTTCGTTTAATGGATAATTAAACGGCCCCATACAAAGTACCACACCTAAAGGTGAACGCCTGATTTGGGCAACAATCCCCTGTTCAATGCTAAATCTTGAAGATTGTCTGTCAATGTCTTTTAAAGCATCAATTGTGGCATAGATGTATTCTACGGTACGGTCAAATTCCTTAACAGAATCGCCATGCGATTTGCCGATTTCCCACATCAAAAGCTTTACCACTTCATCTTTTTTCTCCATGATCTGGCGGGTAAACCGCTCTACACAGGCAATCCTGTCTGCCACACTCATGGTTGGCCATTCGCCTCTTCCATTGTTGTAAGCTTTTTCTGCAGCTTCCAATGATGCCATAGCTTCCTTTTGTGTAGACAGCGGATAAGTGCCAATCACTTTACGCTGTAAACCTTCTGGTGTCTGGATACAAATGGGCGATAATACAGTATGCACTTCCCCATTCCAGGTGCGCATTTCTCCATCGCTTAAATACTCCCTTTGGTTCAGCTCTTCCGATAATCGGAAAGCTTCAGGGATTTGATCTTCGGTAACAAAGATCGAGTCTAGTTGTTCTTGAAAAGTCATTTAGGTGGTTGGAGCGTCTTAAATTATAGATTTGTTATAGGTGCATATTTAGGTACCAGGGTTTTCATAATGCTCCAGCCAATTAAATAGCAAACAGCACAAATAGAGAAGATGATAAAGTAACCTGCCTCTTCGCCTTTAAAGCCCATAAATACGATATTATTCTTCCCGGTGTAATCAAACAATAAACCTGAGCCTTTATTAATGATAAAAGAACCCAGTCCACCTGCCATACCACCAATACCTGTAATGGTTGCAATGGCTTTTTTAGGGAACATGTCACCAACAGTAGAAAAAATGTTTGCCGACCAAGCCTGGTGTGCGGCACCTGCAATACCGATAATAATTACCGGAATCCAATAAGTAATGTGACCTAAAGGTTGTGCTGCTAAAGCTAAAAGCGGAAAAAAAGCAAAAATAAGCATCGCTCTCATTCTACCCTCATATGGGTTCATTCCTTTTTTATCGACGAAATAGGTTGGCAACCAACCGCCAATAATAGAAAGCAAAGTTATCATGTAAAGCACAAATAAAGGCAACGCGCTTTGAGTAGAATCCATTCCGTATACCGACTTTAAATAGGCAGGTGTCCAGAATAAAAAGAACCACCACACCCCATCAGTCATAAACTTACCCACAGCAAAAGCCCAGGTTTGTTTAAATTTAAAACAGTCAATAAAAGAAACTTTTTCCTTTGTCTCTTCTACATAATCAACCAGTTTTCTATCTGCAATAACATCTTGTTGGATGTAAGCCAGCTCTTCAGCACTAACTCTTTTATGTAGTTCAGGTTTATTGTAAACAAATACCCACAGTCCCATCCACACAAAACCCAATGCACCTATAATGATAAATGCCATTTCCCATCCATAAGCTTTGGCAATGAAAGGAATGGTAATCGGTGCGGCTAAAGCGCCAACTGTTGCGCCTGCATTAAAAATACTGGTGGCAAATGCCCTGTCTTTTTTAGGAAAATATTCTGCGGTTGCTTTAATGGCAGCAGGAAAGTTTCCAGCCTCTCCAACAGCCAATACAAAACGTGCAAAAATAAATAAGGTTACACTAACCGAAACAACCATCCCGGTATTGTTTACGCCTTCAATGATATCTTTGGCACCTTCAAAGCCTACAAACCAATTTCCAGTAATAATTCCGGCAGTAGCAATACCACAAAAAGCGTGTAAACATGCACCAACTGACCATACGCCAATTGCCCAGAGAAAACCTTTTTTTGTATCCAGCTTATCTACCAAACGGCCCGCGAAAAGCATAGATATGGCATAGAAAATAGAAAATAGAGCCGTTATATTTCCGTAATCGTTATTATCCCAGTGAAATTCTGGTTTAATAAAATCAGTCCATGTTAACGAGAGTACCTGTCTGTCTAAATAATTTATTGTGGTTGCAAGAAACAACAGTAAACATATGGTCCACCTGTAACTGCTCTTTTTATTTTCTTTCATTATTATATTTGGTTATGGTTGCTTTGTCTATTAAAGGGTTTAAACTATTCTGCTGGTTTTTACCAGTTCAATGGTTTTAGCAGTTAATACAGCAAGTTCATTGTAATTTTTAGTTTCCAATATCTCTTTACTGATCAGTTTACTGCCCATTCCAACAGCACACACGCCAGCTTTAAACCAGTTGCTCATGTTCGTTGCTTCAATTTCTACGCCACCTGTCGGAATAAACAACTGTCCCTGAAACAATTCCTTAATAGAAGATAAGTAAGAAGGTCCAAGTAAATTTGCCGGAAACAACTTAATTAAACCAGCACCATTCTGATGAGCAAGATTAATTTCTGTAGGAGAAAAACATCCAGGTACCCAAAGTAAACCTGCATCATGAGTCAGTTTAGACACTTCCAAATCTACTACTGGCGCAACAATAAAATGAGCACCAGCATCCAAAAATGCCTGCGCTTCTGTGGTGTTTTTTATTGTACCTATACCTAAATGTAAATCTGGCATTTCAGCATCCACACCTTTAATCAGATATTTAAAATTTTCTAAAGCTGCCTTACCCCTATTCGTATATTCTAAAACGCGTACTCCAGATTTATACAGAGTTCTAATGATGTCTAAACTTACTTCAGCATCTTCATAAAAAAACAATGGCAATAAGCCCTGGTCTGTAATCGCTTTTAATGAACTTTCTTTGGTTTTCATATCTTTATTTAGAAGCTTACCGCTTCGTTAACATAATTCTTTACTTTTTCTTTCACCTCATCAGCTTTGATGTTCGTGGCATCGCTCTCTACAAAAAGCTTACTAAATGCTGCTGCTGTAGCAAACTCCAATACTTCTGCCGCTGGCAGCTCCTTGTAAAAGCCATAAATTAAACCAGCCATGTAACAGTCTCCACTACCTACTTTGTCTACTATAGCTTCTGCGGTATATTCTGTAGAAACATTCAATTTACCCTCTGTATAAAGCGTAGTATAATACCTGATGCCTTTACCTACATCAAACCTAAACGTATTGGCTACCGCTGTACATTTAGGATATTGTTTCATCAATTCTTCTGATGTGGTTTTTGCCTGTTCAAGGTAAGCCTTCTTTTGGTCTTCCTCTACCAGGCCTTCTCTTACCGGGATATTCAGCATTCTTTCTGCTGCCCAAAGATTACCCATAATTAGGGTACAATATTTAGCGAGTGCAGGTAATACCTCTCCCGGTTGTTTTCCATATTGCCAAAGTTTGGCCCTGTAATTTAAATCTATAGAGATGCTGATGTTTCTTGCTGATGCTTCTTTCAATACTTCTTCACATAAATCTGCAGCGGCCTGACTTAAAGCAGGACAAATTGCACTAAAGTGAAACCAGGAAACATCTTTTAAAACCTCATCCCAGTTGATGGTATTTAGTTTAATCTCTGCAAATGAAGAATGTGCACGGTCATAGATGACACCAGAATTTTTAAGGTCTTTACCTTTATGCAGGTAGTACAATCCAATCCGATCACCTTGAAATTGGATAGCAGAGGTATCAATCTTTAGCTCATCTACATATTCTACAAGCTGTTTGCTCATAAAATTATCTGGCAAGGCGGTAAAATATGCGGAAGGGACTTCCCACAACGCCAGTGCTGTAGCTACATTAAGTTCGGCACCGCCTACATAAAATGGTAAGCCATTTTCTTTTAACCAACTGCCCTCTGCATCCGGACAAATCCGAAGCAACAATTCTCCATAACTTAAAACTTTTCCCATTCTAAAAGTTAAAATAGTTTTTAGCGTTTGTATAACAAATATCCTGAATCATTTTACCCAGCAATTCCATATCCTCCGGAATTTCTCCGTTCTCCACATCTTCGCCCAGCAAATTACACAAAATCCTTCTAAAATATTCATGTCTTGGGTAAGACAAGAAACTTCTTGAATCTGTAAGCATCCCAATAAAACGGCTCAACAAGCCCATGCTGGAAAGGGAATTCAGCTGACTGATCATTCCTTGTTTCTGATCCAGGAACCACCAGCCCGATCCAAACTGGATTTTACCGGCAACTGTACCATCGTTAAAGTTTCCGATCATGGTTGCAAATAAATCGTTATCTGCGGGATTTAAGTTGTAAAGTATGGTTTTAGCCAACTGATCTGTTGAATCCAGTTTGTTCATGAACTTAGACAAACTCTGGGCCTGAGAAAAATCACCTATAGAATCCAGACCTGTATCCGGACCTAAGTTTGCCAGCATCCTTGCATTGTTATTTCTTAATGCACCCAGGTGAAATTGCTGCACCCAGCCTTTCTCATGATCCCAGTGTGCAAAATAAACCAGCATAGCAGATTTAAATTGTAACACTTCCTGCGCAGACAACTCTGAACCTGAAAGAATTTTAGAGAAAATAGCTTCTAATTCTGACTCTGTATAGTCTTCAGCGTACAGTTGCTCTAATCCGTGATCGGACAAAGAACAGCCATTTGCAGCAAAATAATCGTGTCTGCTTTTAAGCGCAGCCAGGTAACCTTCAAAATCAGTAATAGACATTCCGGAAACTTCTTCCAGTTTGCCAATGTAAGTCATTAAAGCAGGAAGATCATCCGCGTTCATTGCTTTATCCGGACGGAATGCTGGTAAGATTTTCACCTCAAATCCATCAGCTTTAATCTGCTGGTGGTAAGAAAGATCATCAATAGGATCATCTGTGGTGCCTACAGCTTCCACTTTCATCTTCCGCATCATGTTACGCACAGAGTACTCTGGAGTCTGCAATTTCGCGGTACACTCATCATAAATTTTCCGTGCTGTTGCAGGAGATAAAATATCATAAACATCAAAATAACGCTGCAATTCTAAATGCGTCCAGTGATACAACGGATTACGTAAAGTATAAGGAACGGTTTCTGCCCATTTCTCAAATTTCTCCCAATCGCTCTTATCTCCGGTGATGTAAGATTCATCAACACCGTTGGCACGCATTGCACGCCACTTGTAATGATCGCCATACAACCAAACCTGGGTTAAGTTTTCGAAGTTTTTATCTTCCGCAATCTGGTTCGGCAACAGGTGGCAATGATAATCTATAATCGGCATTCCCTTAGCATACTCATGATACAAAGTAACCGCCGTGTCGTTATTTAATAAGAAATTCTCGTCCAGAAATTTTTTCACTTAATCTTTATTTTGATGTTATTATTTTCAATGTTTTAATGCAATGTTGCGCTATACTCCTCCAAATACAGAGAAACCACCGTCCACACAAATCATGGTACCAGTTACAAATTTAGAGGCATCACTCAATAGCCAAACCACAGCACCTTTTAATTCATCAGGGTTGCCAAAACGTTTAAAAGGAGTTTGTGCCACTACCATCGAGGCGCGCTCGGTATATCCGCCTTCAGGCGTTAAATGCATTTTTCTATTTTGTTCTGTCAGGAAAAAACCTGGCGCAATGGCATTCATGCGTATTTTATCTCCATAACGGTTTGCCAGTTCTACCGCAAACCATTGGTTGTAATAATCTACACCTGCTTTACCTAAATTATAGCCTAGTACCCTGGAAATGGCCCTCTTTGAGTTCATAGAAGAAATGTTCACAATACTTCCGTTTCCAGTAGCCGCAATGCTTTCTCCAAATACCTGCGTAGGAATAACAGTACCCCATAAATTAAGGTCCATTACTTTTTTCATACCGGCAAGGTTCATGTTAAACAAATCTTCATTTGGCATCAATACCCCTTCAGGTTGGTTACCACCAGCACCATTTACAAGACCATCTATACGGCCAAAATGATCCAGTATTTTAGTTCTGCATTCAATCAGCTGATCTTCCTGCATTACATCTGCTACAAGGGCCAATGCTTTACCACCGGCTTTATTAATGGCATCTGCTCTTTCGTTTGCAATATCGGCATTCCTGCCCAAAATACCCACGCTACCGCCAGCTTCCACTACGGCATTGATAAAAGAATTACCTAAAACTCCTGTACCACCGGTTACAATAACAACCTTATCTTTTAATGAAAATGCGTCCATTATTTTACGTCTTTTACAGCTACAACATCCATATCCGCATAGTCAAGGTTTTCACCAGCCATACCCCAAATAAAACTGTAGTTTTTAGTTCCGCTTCCTGCGTGAATGCTCCATGTTGGAGACAATACAGCTTCATGGTTAGCCACTACAATGTGTCTGGTTTCCTGTGGTTCACCCATATAATGGAATACACGGTGCTCTTCTTCCACGTCAAAGTAAAAGTAAACTTCCATTCTTCTCTCATGCGTATGTGGGGGAATTGTATTCCATACGCTACCATTAGAAAGAATGGTTAATCCCATAACCAGTTGGCAACTCTGAATGCCATCTTTATGAATATAGCGAACAATTTTACGCTCGTTTGCAGTTTCCAAGCTACCCAACTGCGCAGAAAAAGCATCTGCATGTGCCAAATGAGTAGTAGGATAAGTAGTATGTGCAGGTGCCGACAAGGCATAAAATACAGCAGGTTCGGCAGCATTAACGCTGCTAAACTTCACTTCTTTAACACCTTTTCCTAAGTATAGGGCGTCCAGTTTATTTAAATCATAGCTTACACCATCAGCCTCAATACTTCCTTTACCACCAACGTTGATGATGCCCATCTCGCGTCGTTCTAAAAAGTATTCAGCTCTTAAAATATCATAATTACCTAAAACAACTTCCTCAGTACCAGGATGTATTAAACCAGTAATCATCCTGTCATAATGGGCGTAAGCAAAATTTGCCTTGTCAAGTTCTTTCAAATTGTCCAGTAAAAACCGCTCTCTGATTTTTGCTGTCGGATAAGATATAAAATCTTCAGAATGTACCGCTTGTATAAGTTTCATGCTTTCTTTTTAATTGAATTGAATGGCTATAAAGATACACCTCTTTTCCAAGGAATGAAATCATCCTGGTTTAAAAGTACGGCTTTTGGAATCACCTCGCCGCTTGCCGCTTTAATGCAATACAATAAAATATCTTCACCCATTTCTTCAATGGTTTTCTCCCCTTCAATTACGGGACCTGTATTGATGTCAATGATATCGCCCATGCGTTTGGTTAGCGCATTGTTGGTAGCTACCTTAATTACCGGACAAACCGGGTTTCCTGTAGGCGTACCCAATCCTGTGGTAAAAAGGATCAATGTAGCACCACTTGCAGCTTTACCTGTAGTCGCCTCAACGTCGTTTCCAGGCGTACATACAAGATTTAATCCGTCTTTAACAGCCCGTTCTGTATAGTCCAGTACATCTTCAATTGGAGAGGTACCACCTTTTTTTGCTGCGCCGTTACTTTTAATCGCATCCGTAATCAGTCCGTCCTTAATGTTACCAGGTGAAGGGTTCATATGGAAACCAGAACCTGCATTTTCTGCAGACTGACTATAGGCCTGCATGAGGTTGATAAATTTCTTTGCCGCTTGTTCGTCTTTTGTCCTGTCTATCATGTTCTGTTCTGCACCGCACAATTCAGGGAATTCTGCCAACAAAACTTTAGCGCCAAGCGCCACCAATAAATCAGAGCAGTAACCCACGGCAGGGTTTGCGGAAATACCGCTAAAGCCATCGCTTCCACCACATTTAACACCTACGTTCATTTTACTCAATGGCGCAGGTGCACGCTCAAGTTTATTAACTTCAATTAATCCTTCAAAAGTTTTGCGGATCGCTTCAGAAATCAATTGCTCTTCACTTTGCGACTGCTGCTGCTCGAAAATAAACATCGGCTTATCAAACAAAGGATTTCTTGCTTTCAAATCTTCAGTAAAATCCTGAACCTGTAAATTCTGACAGCCAAGGCTAAGCACGGTTACACCCGCAACGTTAGGATGATCTGCATAAGCTGCCAGCAATTTACTTAAAACCGCAGCGTCCTGACGGATTCCGCCACAGCCACCCTGATGGTTTAAAAACTTAATTCCATCTACATTTTTAAATGGCCTGTCTGGATGAGCAGGTTCAAAAGTCATCGGAATTTGCTCCAGTGTAGCTGTATCTGCACCATTTTTATAGGCTTGCAGCAACTGATGCGTATAGGATTTATATTTTTCTGTTACCGCGTACCCAAGTTCGTTGTGCATGGCTTCGCGGATCACATCAAGGTTTCTATTTTCGCAAAATACAGTAGGAATAAAAAGCCAGTAATTTGCGGTGCCCACAGTACCATCACTACGGTGGTAGCCGTTAAAGGTCATCCCCTCAAATTTAGATACGTCAGGTGCCTGCCATTCGTAATGATACGGTCTAAAATAATAAGGCGCAGCAGCATGTTTCACATTGTCAACACTCATCCTTGCCCCGGCCCTTACCGGATATTGTGTTTTACCAACTAAAGTGCCATACATCAACACTTCTTCACCAGCAGCCATATCGGCCATGAAAAATTTATGTTTGGCATCTATATCTTCCACAAGCACATAAGTTGCACCCTGTAGCGTTACTGTTTCCCCTGCTTTTAGATCAGAAAGGGCTACAATTACATTGTCCAACGGATGGACCTTTAATACATTTTTTTTCATTAGTTTATTTTAATACTACTTGTCAATCCCAATAACGCTGCATTCATTCCTTCTTTCACAATAGATTGGTAGTTTTCTTCAACCGCAGCAATAAAGCCCGGCAAAGTATTGAGGTCGGCACCCCAAAACTGGGTATCTTTTAAAATTGTATCTGCAAACTCTGCCTCCGGCAAATCCATTTTTTCGTAGAAATAAGCGGCGCTATCATCGGCAATTGGGTAATTATGCCCATTTAATTTTCCATAATATGCATTTCCTTCTTTTTCTACAGGCTGCATAAATTTAAGGTAAGCAGCAAATCCAAAAGCAATGTAAGCAGGAACTTCAGTTTTTAATTTGTAATAGTTTAACAATACCGGCAATACCCTGATTTTTAATTTCATAGAATACTGAGCTGTGATATTTATCCAGGCATGTTCAATGTGTGGATTTGCAAAACGATCAATTACTTTCTTAGAGAAATCAACAGCTACAGCGGTATCAATTTTATAAGGAATAGCTGGGACGATTTCATCCAGCATTACTTTACCGATGTAGGCTTTAAGTTCCACCTGTTTCATGGCTGTTGTTACGGTTTCAATTCCAGAAAGATAAGCAATTCCGCAGCTTAAGGTGTGTGTACCATTTAACAAACGCACTTTTAACTCGCGGTACAATTCAATATCTTCTGTAATCACAACACCTTCATCTACTTTAGCAAAATCAAGTAATTCAGCCACTTTAGCGTTACCTTCAATTGCCCACAGACGATATGGCTCGCTCATGCTCAACAAGTTATCAGTATATCCAAGTTCAGCCTCGAGGCTTTTTAAAGTTTCAGCATCTGGCTTACCAGGAACAATCCTGTCTACCAACGAATTACAGAAGTTTACATTTTCTTTCATCCAGGCAGAAAAACCTGCTTCCAATTCATTAAACGCAATAAGTTCTTCAACAATAGCTTCCAGCTTTTTTCCATTTTCAGGAATAAGCTCTGTAGCTACCACTACCAGTGGAGCGGCTGCGCCGTTAAATACGGTATACCTTTCAAACAATACCGCCAGCAATTTTGCAGGAAAAGAAGCCGGAGGTGTCTGACTGATTTTCTCTTCTACAAGCTGAATTCCTACCTCTGTAGTATTAGAAACAATAAGTTTCAAATCTGCACTGCCTGCAACAGCCAATATATCGGCCCATGCGGTATCAGCAACAATTACCCTGCTAATAGAAGAAGAAATGATATTTTCTTCTACATCTTCTCCGTTTTCAATACCCCGGATACATAGTGTATACAAGCTATCCTGATCGTCAAATTCTGCAGTACTGCCTTTGGAGGTCGACTTTACAACAGCGATACGGCCATTAAATACACCTTGTTTATTGGCTTTGTCTATAAAGTAATCTGGCAAACCACGCAACAAAACGCCGGTTCCAAATTGCAGGACTTTTTCAGGAAGGTTAAAGAGGTTTTCAGCAGGAATAACAACATTCCCGGAATTTATAGTGGTTAAATTGGATTTCGATAAGATCATGTCAATTACTAATCATTTGGTCAAGGCAATTCTACGTATTATTGGAGTGAATACCCAGTCATTTGCCCAGAAATATTTGCGCAATCGTTATCGGAAACACGAATAAAATAACTGCGCTCAGGACGGTAAGCCCGCTCCTGCCACACAGAAATACGCCCTTTCCCATTGAACCTTCAGTGGCTAAGACCCGCTCCCCACTATTCTCTGAACAGAAATCAAATATTCTCCGACCTGGCCTAAAGGATTTGCTCCGCAGGAGCCTAATACTTAGTCAGGGAGGAGATTGTTTAATTTCAACCACTTAGGATACTTCTTATCCAAGATCTTAGCCGGCCAGGTACCATACCATGCGTAACCGACCCTACGCTCTACCTCAACTTCTGCAATTGTCTTTTTAGGTTTGCTATCTCTGCCGGTAAAAAATGGCTCATTTGTATCTATATCATAAAAACGGGCCCAAATGGTGGAAGCCGGATCTTTAATAAAAACACGGTCTTTACCTTCCGGCTGTTTCGGATCATCCACAAACACAAAATTATACCCTGTAATCTTTGATTTCTCAAACCATACTACAGCAGCTTTAACCGCTTTAACAACCTCTGGGGATGGATTCTTCAGGCGCATTAGAAACTCTGTGATCCCCACAGATTCACTTCCGCTCAAAGAAATCAGTTCAAAAGCCCTTGCCTTGGCTGGTTTCAATGTCTTCTCGTTATATTGCGCACACCAAACAGTCAACTTCCCATTTACGATTACCTGGGTTTTTAAAATACAGCCTACACCCCTACTCACCGATTCTGCAGCCTTAGATTTATAGGTGTCACCTAAAACATCAAAACCATTAGCTCCTTCAACAATGTCCTGCAAAATATTGAGCACATTGATCATAGCGTCATCATTATAGGTGATCTCGCCACGATACAAGTTGTGTTCAGGGTAGTATTGTGGCCATCCGCCATTAGCGTACTGCGCTTTAAACAAATAGTCTACGCCTTTTTTTACAGCATCAAGAAAACGTTTGTCTTTACTCGATTCATAGGCTTTAACCAAATATACAATTTCCCTACTGGTTGCCTTATTGTCTATTGTAGCATCCTCATGTAAAGAATCTGCTTTTATGGCTATCCGCTGTGCATCAGAAAGCGTTTTGGTATAGTCAACCTTTTTTCCATCCACCGCCTTTGGCCATCCTCCGTAACTGCGCTGATAGGCCAGCATATTTTCTGCTACCGGATCCGCAGCCTGCCCGTAGGCCGTAAAGCCCTGTAGCAGCGCAAATGTTAATAAATAAGCCAGAAGGTACCTGGTACCTGCAATTGTCAAAAATCTTTTCATTATTTGAGTTGTTTGCCAATCCAGTTTACCAGATCAGCCGCAGCTTTGAAATTATCAAATGCTGCAGGAAGTTTTCTTCCATCTACATACTCATCATACAACCATGGGTCGCCGATGGCAAATACAGTTCCTTTACCTAGTTTAGCCGATGCCATTACCACATCACCATCCTTATCATTTAATACAGATACAGCAGAAGCAGAAAGGTTTAAACTGCTGTACTCTTTAATATATAATTTTGTAGCCGTTTTAAAAACAGCATGACCAGGCGGCACTGGTACACTACCCATCTCGAACAGGCTTTTTACCACACGGTTTTTACTGTCATTGTTAAATTTGATTCCAAATTCTGCCCCCAGTACATTAAAATGATCCAGTTCAGCATTCCCGGTGTCATTCGCCATCATAATCAGTACGCCACCATTTTTAACCCAGTTCACAATATTTTTCACATCAGCCGGAGCAACGAAATCTGGTTTTTCGGTCTCTTTTTTTGTGTCCGGATCTACAATAATATAAACGGATGCTTTCTTTAAATTTTCAAGGGTAGGTGCAGCATATAACGTGGAAGTCTTAAAACCAGCAGAATTGAATAATCCATCCCACATTGAAAAGCCATTGTTTCCACGTTCTTCCCATTTGTAATGCCATGAAAGCATATTTCCACTCTGGTCTTTTTTAAGCTCATTGTTAAAATAAGAATCCAGTAGCACCAGCCTGCCTTTTCCAGGTTTTGGCACTGCGGCGTACTCCATTTCTTCGGCAGCAAGCAAAAAGGCGCCAACTCCTTTTGGGTCATTGGTAACCACCTTCTCACTCATGTAATAATCATAACTGCCGTCCCGATAAGGCTTACCACCCAATCCGGATACACTAACCGTTCCTTTCAAATTCACCTGACCTGCCTTTACACCAGCCTCGATGAATTCTTTTTCAATTCCTTTATAACCTGCGGCTGCTATTTTAAAATCAGTCTCTGGCAAATAACCTTTTCTAACTCCTTTTGCAATGTAGTATACAAACATGCTGGAAGCCGAAGCCTCAACATAGTTTCCTTTAGCAGTTTGTTTATCCAATACATCATACCACAAACCTGTTTTGGCATCCTGGTATTTAGCAACCGCTTTAGTCATTCTATTTAATATGGCAACTAGAGCCGGCCTTTTTGGATGCTTTGCAGGAAAATAATCTAAGGCATCAACAAGTGCCATTCCATACCAGCCCATTGCCCTGGCCCAAAAATTTGGCGAGTTCCCTGTTTTCTGATCTGCCCATTTCTGTTCCCTGCTTTCATCCCAGCCATGATACAACAAACCTGTCTTTACATCACGTGCATGATTTTCCATATAAATGAACTGATTGGCGATATCGTCAAAAGCAGCATCATTTTTTACCAATGCGGCATATTCCGCATAAAAAGGTTCTCCCATGTACAGCCCATCCAGCCACATTTGATAAGGATATACTTTTTTATGCCAAAAACCACCTTCTTTAGTTCGCGGCTGTTTCTGCAGCTGCTCCCATAACAGCGTAGCCGCTTTAAAATATTTTAGTTGTCCGGTAACTTTGTAAAGTGTGAGTAACGAACGACCATTTTTAACATTATCAATGTTATAATCCTGTTGTTTATACCTGTTAATCGTCCCTTGATCCGTGACAAAAAAGTCCATGCTCTTTTGTATGTATTGAAAATAGGCAGGATTTCCTGTCCGCTTCCAAATGGCATCAATTCCTTCTAAAATTACACCTTGATCATAGGCCCATTTCACCGGTTTACCTGGCTCCATTTCTACAGAATCTTTCCAGATGTCCATTACCGTAGCAGCCATCTGCTCTGATAAAGGTTTAGTTTGCGCTATCGTTTGCTGTATTCCAGCTACAGAAAGCGAACAGATGATCGCAGCTTTAAAAAATACTTTCATTATTTAACCGGCTTTTTGTCCATCAATATACCCTTACCGTTCACTATGCTCATCAACTGCTTCCCGGCAGCCAGATGTACTTTCACATTGTTCATCTGCACGTTTTTAGCTTCCTGAATGTCTATTCCCTCATCAGCCTTAACTATAATGTTGTCCATGAAAATATCGCTGATGCTCATTTCAGGAAGTCCTCTGATAAAGATAGCTTTAGAAGCGCCATCACAAACTACATTGTTGATATGAAAATCCCTAAATACAGGTGTTTTCTCCGTAACCGGGATCAGCACTACCTTTGGTGCATCTCTTTTTTCACCATTTAATGCTATTGGATCTACTGCAGCATAATACATGTCAAATAGTATGGCCTCACCCGCAATATCCTTCATGTTAATGTTTTTTGCATATATCGCTTCTACAACACCGCCTCTTCCACGGGTAGTTTTAAACCTTAAACCGATATCGGTACCAATAAAAGTACAGTCGGAGATAAAGATATTTTTAGCCCCACCGCTCATTTCACTTCCTATTACAAAACCACCGTGCGCATGATATACTGTGCAATTTTTGATCACCACATTTTCAGTCGGCTTAGCACGTTTCCTACCTGCTTCATCCCTTCCGCTTTTGATACAAATGCCATCATCACCTACATCAAACGTACTGCCCTCAATGAGTACATTTTTACAGGATTCTACATCTATTCCGTCGCCATTCTGGGCATACCATGGATTTTTAGCGTATACATTTCTTACCGTCAGGTCTTCACACATTAATGGATGCAGGTTCCAGGCTGGTGAATTTTGAAAGGTTACACCTTCTAATAAGATTTTCTTACAGCCATTAAGTACCAAAAGATTAGGTCTTAAAAAATCTTTAACAGAGGCATAGAATTCTGGAGTTTTCTCTGGAGAAATTACACCAGCATCTTTTACTTTTGATCCCTTAAAAGTCTTTTCACCCGGGTACCATAACTTTTTATCTTCGCTAACAATCCCGCCTGATGAAACAAGTTTTTTCCATTGGGTTTCTGTTAATTTATCCTTTTTAACCATTCGCCAGGCGTCACCACCCCCATCAACAATACCGTAACCAGTAATAGCGATGTTCTGCTCATTATTAGCCCAAATAGGAGATTGGTTACGCATCTGAGGCAAACCTTCCCAGTCACTTTTCACCAGTTCGTACTGATCAAAATCTTTAGTAAATTGTAACAATGAATTTTTAGCCAAATGTAGGTTAACGTTGCTTTTCAACTCAATTGGACCAGTGAGCCATAAACCTTCAGGAATCAATACCACTCCCCCACCTTTTTTATTACAATCTACAATTGCTTTATTAATGGCAGCCGTATTTAAAGTAGTGCCGTCGTTAACAGCGCCGTATTTAACAATATTTAAGGTGTCGTTTTTAAATTTTGGAGTGGCTATTACAGGAAGGTTTTCAAAAGAATATCCTTTTTTACCCGCTGGTGATTGTGCATTTACCTGGAATGATCCAAGCAGCATAAGGCCCGGAAGTGCTATTTTAAATATATTCATACAAATTTGGTTGCATTAAATTTAACGCTTATAAGCAAGTCTACATACTTTTAGCTTAGCATGAAACAAAACCGCCGTAAATAAGTGTGCAATCGTTCCCATAGTATTGATTTTATAATAGACTCTAAAAGACATACAAAATTTCAATGAGTTTTAGCGTAATCCCAGTCCCTGAATATCCTTTCAAGCGTGTACTCCTGTGCTTCTACATCCGTCAATTGATGCGACCATTTTACACGTTCTGCGGCTTTAGCACCTTTTCCCTTATTTTTATATTCAGCATAATAAGCAGTTTTTTCATTGCTTTCTTTGCCCCAGTTGTTCCAACCCTCAGCTTTGATCATACTTCCAAGCGCGCAATTGATAAACACAGTATTGGCAAAAGGCCTCCATGGTCTTCCCAGATGAAAACTATTTTCAGGCGCAGTACCCGTAATTTTGCAGTTCAAAAACACATAGCCGTACTTAGCTGTATCAGGTGTAGATGCCGCGGTAACATAACCCTGCGTTTTACAGAAGATCTCGCAACCATCAAAGACAGCGGTAGCGGAGCCAAAAATAAAATCGACAGTACCTTCGATGTAACAATGGTTAAAATATTGCCTGCTACCCGCACCATAGGTATATAACGTATCCTGAAAACCAAGCATACGGCAGTTGCTAAACTTTGCCTTATCTCCGGCAATCCACAAAGCTACTGCCTGCCCAACCGGACCAGAAGAATTTTCAAAGGTGATGTTCTCCGCACTAAAATCCTCGCCATAAATGTAGAAACTGGAAGAACCCGACGTTCCCTTTGCTTCTCCAAACATATTCTTCTTCGCTGCATAGTCGTCATAGGTAAGGATGGTTTTTTCTACACTCTCACCAACCAACCGTACCATTCTCTTGGAAGCAGAAAGGTTTAGTTTCTCTTTATAGATTCCATTTTTGATGAAGATTGTTGTTGTTACTTTTCTAAAATCAGGAACTGCCTGAATGGCCTCCTGAACCGTCTTAAAATCACCACTACCATCCTTGGCAACCGTTAAAGTTTGCGCCTGTACACAAACGCCAAAAAACAAGATACAGACCCATAACTTAAATACTAAAAACCTCATCATTTTTTAGCAACTGGTTTTATAATATGATTGACAAGGTCAAGGTTTAATGTCCTGATTTCTTTTAACACCACCTGGGCAATTTCCCTTGCGCCAAGTTCATTAAAATGCGTATTGTCTATTTTACCTTCAGGATAATTTGGATGAACACCAGCTTCCAGCTGCAAAAACAACAGTTTAGAATTTTCGTTTCCAAATTTCTGATACAATTCCATGCTTTTCTGATCCAGATCAATTAGGGGAACGTTATTTGCTTTTGCGACTTCTCTAACCGCCTCGCTGTAACCTGCATGGGTTTCAACAACCTTTCCCGAAGCATTAAATTGTCTTCTTGACACTGGTGTAAGCAAAACCGGATTGGCTTTCTTTGAGCGTGTTTCTGAAATATATTTCAATAGGTTTGCTTTAAATTCGTCTATAGTTGTGTAGCGCTCAACTTTAGCTTTAGATTCATCATTATGGCCAAACTGAACAAAGACATAATCTCCCGCTTTTAAACTATCTACTACAGGCTGCCACCTGTTTTCTGCCAAGAAAGATTTAGTACTCCGTCCATTCTGAGCCCGGTTGTCCACTTCTACATCCTGATCAAAAAAGTTAACAAAAGGCATTCCCCATCCAGTCTCCGGATAAGCTTTTCTATCTTTAACAGACATTGTGGAATCACCAATCAGGTAAATTTTAATCTTTTTGGGAGGAATACTAAAAGACATCAGCAACACAAGCACAGCAAGCGCTGCAAATTTTAACGATCGTTTATACATCATGAATCAAAATTTATATATGGTTATAAGGCAATTGTACAAACTTTGATCCGATTACAGCTCCCCTGCTATGTAAAATTTTTGCGCAATCGTTGTCGGCAATAAAAAAAGCAGCACTTAAAGAACAACTAATTCTCTAAGTGCTGCAGCTAAATGTTTTACTTCTACAAACTTGCGTTTGCTACAGATGATGCATAATACTTTAATTCAATAATATCATTTGGCATTGGTTTGGTATTCCAGCACTTATGAATCGCCAATGCGGTTCCAATTGCAGTAGCCTGTGCCATAGAAGCAGCAAATACCTCTACATCAGGAAACAATAGCGCCAAAAGGTTCATATAGATGATGTTTTTACTAAAACCTCCATCTACAAAAATCCGCTTAACCTCATTTCCAGTCATCACCAAACTGGTAGATGCCAGCTGCTGTCTTGCAATATCCAGCATAAACTGATGGTAAGCAATTTTATCTGAAGCAAAATCCGAAAGGTCACGGTTCACAAAAGCCGATTCCTTACTTGCTGTAGGAGCAGGCTCATTGCGGTTTTCCATGTCTTTCAGCAAGGATGAGATAATCCCGGCGTCGTATTTCATCGCTTTATATCGCCCTGGGTTTTGCTTAAAATGCGCAGCAATACGTTTTACCTGTTGCTCATGCTCATAACCGGCAAAGATCCTTGAGGCCTTAACCGGCGTACCTTTATATTGCATGTAACTCAGGCAATCCTGCTCCAATTCTTCTGGTGTTAATGGAGAAGAATTAAAAGGGTTTAAGGTAATGCACCAAGTACCTGTTGAAATTAATACAAAAGGCTCGTGGAAATTGGTCAGGTAAGGGATCAACGCAGCAGAACTATCGTGCAAGCCTACGCCAACCTTATATTGGTTACCCGGAAACTCCGAAGGAAAAACCTCATCACCATTAACTATTGGTGCAAGTTTCTTGTCTAAACCTTCAGCTTTTACCCAATCATGGTAATCATTTTTGGTAAAATCCCAAAGCTGTGTATGGCAACCTAAACTAGTTAGGTCTGAGTATTCTGCACCTGAAACCAGATAGCTTAAATATTGTGGCAAATGCAGCGCATATTTAATGTTTTTGAAAATTTCCGGCTTTTCCTTTTTAATCCTGTAAAATTGCATTCCAGAATTTAAACTGTCTAATACTGGAGAAGCTGTTGCAGCAGAAACTGCAGTCTCACCGCCATATTTGGCATAAAACTCCTTTTTTAGATCTTCAGGATATGCTTTCAAATAATTATACAGCGGTGCCAGGGGTTTACCGTATTCATCTACATAGACAAAGCTAGCCCCGTAAGTGGAGAAATTGATGGCCTTTATTTCAAATTCTTTGCGCTTCATCACTTCACGCAAAGAATCGAAAATAGACAAACGAAGACTCTCCAGGTTTTCACATGGATCGCCATCCTCATCATAGGTTTCTATGAAACGGGCAGAACGCTCAAAAACAATCTTATAGTTTTCATCAAACAAAAAGATCTTTTTATTGGTCTTGCCAACATCAAAAATTACTATAACTGGTAGCGCAGCCATTATAATCCTGTAGCTACGGTTTTCAAACCTCTGTTGGCAATTAACTGTTCTCTAACTTTAAGCTGACGGTACAATTCTACCGGTTGTGCAGCACCTCCGCTCCTTAACCTGGCTTCCTGAACAATAGCCCTTACGTCTGTACGGAAAGCCTGCTGAAGGATTTCCTGACAGCGTACTACATCGTTTTCCTGTTGAGCAGCCACCAATGCTTTTCTATCAACCAGTAAGGCTTGTGCATACGAAAGCATAATTGCATCAACCGACTGCAATAAATCTTCCAAAGGATCTTTCACATTGTGAGAAGCATCGATCATCCAACCTAATCCTGTAGCATGTTCTATTCCCTTTGCATCCATACCTTCTACAAGTTCATTAAAAATAAGGAACAATTGATAAGGTTTCATGCTTCCAGCAGTTAAATCATCATCACCGTATTTTGAATCGTTGAAGTGGAAACCACCTAACTTTCCTTCCATCAGCAACAAAGAAACGATCTGCTCAATGTTTGCGTTTGGTAAATGGTGACCAAGATCTACCAAGGTATAGGCTTTAGGGCCTAATTTACTGGCGTATAATAAAGACTGACCCCAATCTCCCACCGTAGTAGAATAAAAATTAGGTTCAAATGCTTTGTATTCTACAAATACTTTCCATTGTTCTGGTAAAGCAGCATAGATTTCTTCCAAACTTTCCAATGTATTCTGGAAAGCTTTTCTAAAGTTCAGCTGACCGGGGAAGCATGAACCATCTGCCAACCATACGGTTAAAGCATCAGATCCTAATGCAACACCCTGACGGATCACTTCAATGTTATGGTCAATTGCCTGTTTACGCACGGCTTTATCAACATGCTGCAAGGAGCCAAATTTATAGCTGTGTTCCTGACTTGCCTGATCCTGAAAGGTATTGGAATTCATGGCGTCAAAACGCAGGTTATGGTGGGCCGCTAAAGCTTTAATGGCATCATAATCTTGTGGGATGTCCCAGGGAATGTGCAATGAAATGGCACCACTGGATTGGTTTAACTTGTGCAGTAAACCTATATCTTCAATTTTTTCCTCCAGGCTCCGGGGCTCACCACCACCAGAGAAACGGCCAAAACGGGTACCACCAGTACCTAATGCCCAGCTTGGAATAGCAATTTGAAATTTGATCAGCTTGCTGATCACTTCTTCTATGTTTTCGTTTTCTGATGCTGCAAAGCTAAATCTACGTTCATGGGTAGCATTCAACTTTTCATTGTGCGCATCAATCTGATATTTTTCGATTTCCATATTTTTTAAAATTACAAATTATCTTACAAATGCAGTGGCTACTCCACCGTCAACATTGATAACATTTCCGGTAGATTTGTTTAACAAGCCACCTGCAAAAGCAAAACATGCATTTGCAATGTCATCCGGTAAAATAATTGAATTTAATAAAGTACGTTTTGCATAGTAAGCAGGTAGCTCCGCTACAGTAATGCCATATGCTTTAGCACGGCCTTCTGCCCATCCGCCAGACCAAATGTTACTATCACTGATTACCGCATCTGGATTAACCACATTTACACGGATACCATCAGCACCTAATTCTGCAGCATTTAACCTGCTTAAGTGTAATTGCGCAGCTTTTGCACTACCGTACCCTGCATTATTAGGTCCGCTAACCAACGCGTTTTTACTTACAATGTTGATGATATCACCACCAATATCCTGTTTTTTCATTTCTGCTGCTGCAGCTTGTGTAACTAAGAATTGGCCTTTAACCAATACGTCATACAACAGGTCCCAGTCTTTTTCGCTATGGTCTGCAATGGTTTTAGAAATAGAAAGTCCGGCATTGTTTACAATCAAATCTACTCCACCAAAAGCCAAAATGGCTGCGCCAAAAGCTTCTTTAATTTGAGCTGCATTGGTTACATCCAATAATGCTGTAGCGTAAGAATCCTTTCCAAACAATTTTTCGAATTCTTCACCAGCACCAGCTAAACGCTCTGCATTCATATCGTTCAGTACCACAACAGCACCTTCTTCTACAAATTTCTTAGCAATGGCTTTACCAATACCACCAGCACTACCGGTAATTAAAGCAATCCTTCCAGATAACGCTTTTGGCTTTGGCATCCTTTGCAATTTTGCTTCTTCCAATAACCAATACTCGATATTAAATGCTTCCTGACGTGGCAATGAGGTATATTCAGAAATCGCTTCTGCACCTTTCATCACATTAATAGCATTGATATAAAATTCTGCCGCAACCCTTGTTGTTTGTTTATCTTTTGAAAAAGAGAACATTCCGATTCCCGGGTATAAAATGATAACAGGGTTTGAATCTCTGATTGCAGGGCTGTTTTCATGTTTGCAAGACTCATAATAATCTGCATACATTTTACGGTAAGCCACAAAAGCAGGCTCCAATTTTTCTTTGATCTTTGCAGGATCAGAAAGATCTTCATCGGGAGTTAATTCTAATACCAGCGGACTAATTTTGGTACGCAAAAAGTGATCAGGACAGCTTGTTCCTAATGGAGCTAAACGATCTAAATCATTTGAGTTGATAAATTCAAGTACGCGTGTATCATCGGTAAAATGTCCGATCATGTTGCGCTCACTTGAGCAAAAACCACGAAGTATTGGTGCTAGCAAGATAGCTTGTGCTTCTCTTGCTGCTTTTTCAGGGCTGCTTATTTTTTGTCCGCCAAATACAGGGCCTTTTTTACCATAATTTTCTTCCAGGTAATTGGCACAAATTTCAATTACTTCTAAGGTATTCATATAGCTTTCGTAAGCTGTATCACCCCAGGTAAATAAACCATGTGAGCCCAACATAATCCCACGGATACCAGGATTTTCATCCAAACAAGCTTTAAGTTGCAGACCTAAATCAAAACCTGGTTTTTGCCAGTCAACCCAGCCTATTGTGCCGTTAAATAAATCATGTGTAATCTGCTTACCATCCTTAGCTGCTGCAATTGCAATAGCTGCATCCGGGTGCAGGTGATCAATATGTTTAAACGGTAAGAAACCGTGTAATGGTGTATCAATAGAAGGCGCTTTAGAAGCTAAATCATAAATACAGTGGTTAAAAAGTTCCACCATTTCATCTTCCTGCTCAATTCCGCGGTAACTGTTTTTTAAACTTCTTAAACGTTCAACATACAATGCGGCAAGACCACTGCGTTTTAAGGTACCGATATCACCACCGGACCCTTTAATCCACATCACTTCTACAGGCTGACCAGTAATCGGATCAATCGCATCTGCCTTGCAGGAAGTATTTCCACCACCATAGTTGGTTAAACGTAAATCTGCTCCAAGCAAATTAGAGCGGTAAATCAACAAGGCTACTTCATCGCCTGCCAGTTCTGCTGCTTTAGCATCATCCCAAAGGTAACTTACGTGTTTAAATTCAGTTGTATTGAAAGACATATTCTATATATTAAAAATGTTATAATTGACAGTTATTTTAGTGAGTTTCCGTAGCCCACAATTAGTACGGAGGCAACAATGATTAATATGCCCGCTATTAGTGTATAAAAAGTTTTCTTTTGCACACCGCTCCATTCTTTCAAAACCAGTCCCCATGCATTGGCAATCAAAATGATAAATGCCATGTGCAAAATCCAGGAGCTTGCGCCATTCCCCATTTTACTCTCGCCCATTCCGTAGAAGAAGAATTGCAAAAACCAGGTAGTCCCTGCCAATGCAGAAAAGATATAATTCTTTAATAGAGGTGTGCTTTTTTTGGTGTAATCACCGAAAGTTTTATTTCTGGCATTTAAAATCATACACCAGATAAAATTGGTAGTTAATCCGCCCCAAAGCACAACAATGTAGGTTACGTTATTTTGAAAAAGGAAATTCCCCGTCTCTGCAGGATTTGCAACTTTCCAGAGCGCATTTGCGGCATCAGCCATCGGTTTTCCGGCTTCAAGACCAAAATTGAAACAAGCGCTCAACACTCCCGAAACAATGCCAACAAACAAACCCAAGCCGAATTTGTATTCTGTTTTGACCTCCATTCCGTGCGGGTCTGTGGCTGCTGATTTAATTTCTCTTTCTTTCATCACACCTGCTTTACCGCAGACTATGATTCCAACAACACAAACTAAAAGTCCGAACATCACCGTTCTTCCCCATTCAGTAGCCAAAAATACAACAAACGGATCCTTACCTACCTGTGGAAAAAACTGGAAATATATAGAAGGTAATATGGAACCAATCACCATGGAAAGGCCTAAAATAATGCTACTTCCCAATGAAACACCCAAATACCGAACACCCAAACCGTAGGTTAAACCGCCAATCCCCCAAAGGATCCCAAAGAAATAAGTAAGGGTTAAAATGCTCCCGCTTGTACTTGCAATGATGTCACTAAAATTTGGAATTGTTAAATAAGCAGCAAGAGGTGGTACTATCAGCCATGAAAAAATCCCACCAACTATCCAGTAACTCTCCCAAGCCCAACCTTTTACTTTTTTATAAGGGATATAGAAACTGCCAGAAGCGAAGCCTCCGATAAAATGGAATAGAACTCCAAAAATGATTTGCATATATATTTGGTTAAAATGACTTGTTTAATAAAAAACAATATTAAACGGAATGATTTGCATAACTGTCCCCCTCTATCCCCCCTTTTAAAACGTCCGGAAGAGAATTATGAAGGATTTAGGTTTTTACAAAGTTTATCTTGTATAAACAGCGCAGTGTATTAAACACTTAGGAAAACGGCGTCTATATTATCGTTATATTGAGACGCTTGTAAAAACTTAGTTACGGCTAACTTTAGCAACACATCTAAAAGGCATACGGCCAAAACCAAGCTGTAGCTATACTGTAAAAGATCCGGCTTATTGAGAACCCGGCAGAGTCTTAATACAACTAAATAGGCTGATTATACATGAGTATAACACAGCCTATTTTCAACTTATTTATATGATAACAACTTATGCGCCAAATACATTAATGCACTTTTGCTATTATTTTACAGGATCTAAAACATCATCAATTCTCTTAACAGCATCCTCAAGATGATATAAAGACATTCCTTTTTGCGAAGGAATTGCTTTGCGAATATCTTCTTTCAAGGATATTAAATGGGCACGAACTAAGCTGGAAACATCATTTCTAGTTGGATCTGGATTTATATAATATATCACGCCGTTTCCACTATTTTTTCCGACAATCTCACCTGTAGCCTTAAACGAATTAATGGTATTGGTGATGTATGTTTTCTGCAGGTTTCTCCGGTTAAGATCAATAGATTTTCCGGTATACAGTTCCGTCCAGATGCTTTTCTTCAAATCTTCCAGAAATTCAGAACAGGTGTAGGTTTTTCCTTTGCTGTATTCTTCATTTTTTATAAATTCCATAAGAATTCCAGACCCCTGTAACCTCTGTAAAGCATTATTTTGCGCAACCTCCATATATATGCCTGGATTAGACCTCGTAAGCGGATCATTTTGATCTTTCAACATCCACTCCGGAATGTTGAATACATAATCGTTAAAGAATTGCATCGCTTCCTTTTGCTTCTTATAAGATACTGGTTCAAAAACGTTTCCATTTTGTTCGATACTCCTGTTAGTGTGATATTCCCCTCCTATAGTTTTAAGTACATGTGCGGTATATAACATGTATTGCCTAAATGCCTGGTCATACATCAGTTTAAGGTTTTCATAACCCTCGTTAGGTTCCTTTGTCCAATCTTTTAGCTGCGGGATAATGCGTTGAAGATTTTTAATTCCGTATATACTGGCCTTAACCGCATCATCTCCCAAATCTTCACTTTGCGAACGCGGGTCAAGGGACTCTCCCTCCGAACCAAAAAACAAGCGCTTATTTTTATCCAGGCTATCAATAATCAGCTTGTTCATGTACGGTATTTCCGCATCAGGTGAATTAAACTGCGGCAGCCAACGGTAGCCAAATTCAATTGCCCACCTGTCATATTCTCCAATTCTTGGAAAAATTCCTTTCTGTGTAATATGGTCTTCTGGCTGGGCCACATAGTTAAAACGGGCATAATCCATGATAGATGGCGTGTGTCCATATTTTTCTACAAAGGCTTTGTCCCTTAGTTTTTCTACCGGAACCGTTGAACTTGAACCGTAGTTATGCAACAGTCCCAAAGTATGCCCCACTTCATGAGAGGAGACAAAGCGGATCAACTGCCCCATCAATTCATCATCAAACTTTAGTTTTCTGGCCTTATGATCAATAGCACCCGCCTGGATCATATACCAGTTTCTAACCAGCTGCATAATGTTGTGGTACCAATTAATATGGCTCTCAATGATTTCTCCGCTTCGCGGATCATGCACATTCGGACCACTTGCATTGGCAACAGACGAAGGTTTATAAACAATTACGTTATGGGTAGCATCATCAATGCTCCAGTTTGGATCGTTAGCTGGTGCAGGTAATGCTTTAATTGCATTTTTAAATCCAGCCTGTTCAAATGCCTTAGCCCAGTCATTAACACCAGCAATGAGGTAAGGCACCCATTTTTTTGGGGTTGCCGGATCTATGTAATAGATAATCGGCTTTTTAGGTTCTACCAGTTTTCCGCGTTTATATTTTTCAATATCCCCGGTTTTAGGCTCCATGCGCCAGCGAACCATCACAGCAGATTGCCTTACACCTTGAGGGTCTCCGTCAAAATCTGTATAACCGTGCGCAAAAAAACCTACCCTTGCATCCGCATAACGTGCTTTCATCGGAATCTTAGGCAAAAGTACCATGGAACTATTTAGCTCATATGTTACAGGAATAGTGGAGATAGTGGGTTGACCAGCTACAGGCCCTTTAGTATAAGTACGAATAGTGCGAATCTCTACATTCTTTGGATAAGTACTAAGAGAACCTATATATGACTTATCAGTTTGTATGCCACCAATGCCGAGAGCAGTTTTAACACCGGGACTAAAGAAAAAAACCTCATTTTCTGTATTCAAATATTCCGTAACGTCAATTACCGAGCTTTTAATTTGCCCCTTCTGTCCATAAGCTTTAACCGAGAAAGAAGCAACAATTGGCTGAATATTTGAATTACGTACAGACTTATACAAACCATTAGAGGTCGTATCGCCTGAACGTTCATTAAAAGAATTCAAGCGCAAAAATATACGGTCGTTAGGCCCCTTTTCAAAACTAACTACATTTTCAGCAATCTCATCACCAGCATAGCCCAACATCTGAGGACGTGTTCCTGATGCCGCTTTGGAGATCCGGTTTACGATTAGCAATTCTCTACCCAACAAGGTATCGGGGATTTCAAAAAAGTACTTGAGCGCAATTTGATGAACATTAATCATACCAACAGAAGTTTTTGCTTTAGCCGTGATGACTTCATTGTAGGCTTTTGGTGCTCCAGGTACACTGTCGGCCTTTTTAACAGGGACAGCTATCTTTTTTGTGGATGCCTCCGGCTTTTTTTCCTGGGCATTAGTTGACAATACAAAGCCGCTTAGCGCCAGTGTAAGTAAAATAGGTTTAAACATTTGTGCGTTTTTATGCCCTTTTTAACAGGCCTTTTAAAAATTAGCTATTTTGAAGATTTAAAGAAAATTTCTGCCAGTTTTCTATCGAGTGCCTCACCGCGCAGATTTGCAGCAATGATTCTTCCTTGTGGATCAATCAGGAAATTTTGAGGAATGGAACGAACAGCGTACAATTGCGCCACTTCACTGTTCCAATACTTTAAATCAGACACATGTGTCCAATCCAAATGATCGACATGAATGGCTTTAATCCAGGCATCTCTTTTGCCGGGCTGATCCAGGGAAATAGAAAGCACATCAAAGTTTTTGTCTCTATAAGTCCGGAATGCCTTTACTACAACTGGATTTTCTTCTCTACAGGGGCCACACCAGCTGGCCCAAAAGTCAAGCAGGACGTATTTTCCGCGGTAATCTGATAGACTGATGCTCCTTCCGGAGGTATCCGGCGCAGAAAATGCCGGGGCAATTTTACCGATGCTCAGTGCGTTAAATTTATCCAGGGTAGCTTTGGTCTTTAATCCGGTTGCTGTTTTTTGCAGACCTTTATCTAGCTTATTATATAATTTTATTTTTGTCGGCACATTTTCAGGCAAATGCCCGATAACGTCATTTAATGCCATTAGGCTGATAAAATAATCAGGATGCTTTTGAATGAAAATCACCTCGGCCTTTTTCTTTTCCATTTTAAGAGCCGCCATTTCTGCACGCCATGCTCCTAACCCTATGGTGTCGTATTTTATTTTTTTGGTTTGGGCTTCTCTGTAGGTCTTTTCACTTGCAACAAGTTTCTGCTCTATTGTAGCCAGGGCAGCGTCTAATTCTATCTTTTGTTTTTTAAGCTCAGCAGATTCCAGATCTGGATCCTGTTGTGCAAAAACAACCCCTGTTAGCATGCATGCCAACAGGGTAATGTTTAATTTTAATTTCATCGATTTTAATACGTTTTATTACCAACACCGTTTTCAATAAAGTTCACTGAACTTACTTTTCCTGTGCCTTCAAAATTTGGCAGGGCTAAGGCTTGTATCGTCCCTGTAGAACTGATGTTATGCAGGTAAACCTTATACTTGCCAGTCGCTGCAACATAAGAAGCAATGCTCAGATAATTTGTAATTACGGTTGTTGGTGTAGTAGTAGTGCCCGGCAACGGATATTTAATGTGCTGTATCGCCGTTACTTGCTCACCAGCACCTAGTGTAACTTGTAAATTTTCAGTAAGCGAGATAATATCTGTAATGTAAATTTTATTGCCTTTTGCATAGTAAATATAATCTGCATCATAATTTCCGGCAATCACATCAGCCGACATTAAACCATGAGTTTGAGGAACAACTATACTTTTATCCAAAGGGTTTGAATAACCAGCTAAAGGGCCGTATGTACCAAACAATTTCACCAAATAACCCTCACCGTTGGCTCTGCGAAACAATTCAAGCACCACACTGCGAAGGCCAGCATATGCACCAATCCATATGGGTTCGGCATTCATATTTTTTAGTGTAGTAGCCAGGCTGTTTACTGGAACAAAAGTGGAATTGTCTACGGTAATCACAGATTTGGAATTTAAATCAAACATCACGTCATTACCTGCGGAACCTGCTATAGCTGACATGGTGTACGTAGATAAAGGAGGATTGGTAAATAATGCGCCTTTATTCATGGTATAAACTTTGCCATCATTAATCAAACGAAGGTTCTGGTCGGCTTGAGGCTGCAAAATATTTTGAGGCCTAAAGACCGCAGGTTTGGTAAAAAACATATTGTCTGCATTGAGCATCTGCTTTCCATTGTCAATTCTATAAATACCAGCATCCTGGTCAGAGATCACGAACAAAGAACCAAAGAGATCAGTAGATGCAGGACTCATCTTAAACGAGCCAGCATATATAGATTTGATCGCCTTTCCTTTTAAACTTTTACCATCATTGTGGAATGCCATCCAGTTATCTATCCTGCCCGTTGGATAAATAAAATCAAAATCTGTAGTTGTTCCATTGTCCTTTAACAGATACCAGCCATTCATGGTTAAAGTAGATACATTGACTGTACTGGTGAGGATTTGCTTAATGCCAGTTTGTTTGTTGGTTACATTAAAGGTAAGAATATAAGGCCCCGGATTTAGCAATACGGTATAGTTTAGGTTTTTTGTACTCGCAATCAAATCACCTTTAGGAATGACTCCACTGCTCACCACAAAATTTGAGGAATATATTCTCCACTCAAAAGTGTACAACGATTCGTCCTTTACGGTAGGATTAATGCTCAACACATCTCTACGCGTGTAAGTGGTATAGGATTTTTCAAACCCAGTTACTGAAGGGACAGGCAGATCTGGTATAAAATCATTACCGTTGTTTTTTATGCAGGAACTACTACAAAGGGTGATCATCCCTATAATTATAATATATATTAATTTCTTCATGATTCAGTTTTTATACTTCAATAATTAAGGGAAGGTTACAATGGCACTACTTGCCAGACTGGTTTCCCGCATTGGCGCAGTTCCGTTAGCAATGTTAACGGGATCATTATTGAATGTTGCTAAAGCCTCTTTGAGTAAATTTCTATAATTTCCGGTAGCCTGTATACTTAAAGCAGCTTGAAACCAAGCCTCATCTATAGGCACTTTAAGGTAATCGTACATGAATTGATGCTTGCGCGTGCTGTATTTGCCAAAAACACCAAAAGCAGTTGAGGTATAAGTATCATTTCTCCAGGAATAAAACCTTTCCAGACGATCGGAAAAAAGTATAGCACGGGATCTGCTTTGCTTTTCCCCTAATGAAAACTGATCGTTAGCCACCAGTTCAAGACGCAACCTGAAGCTGTTTGTTTTCAAACTTGGGTCTCTAAGCAATACCACCGGAATCATAGCCGTGACTTTATTTCCTTTCACGACCATCAAATTTTTAAGAGATGGATCATCCATTGCAATGTAATGTACTCCAGCAACAGCCGGATTGTTGATACCAGGCTCAATTACCTGGACCATTTTTACTTCCCTGTCCTTATTAGTTGTATTTCCTATGGTATTTACCTGAATGTATACTGTATCTTTTAAAACGGAAGCAGGCTCATAAAAAAATGAATTGTTAATGGTTGCCGTATCGCTTAGCTGTACCCTTGCCGCATCATTAAAAAGCAGGTAATCTGTTTTGGTGCAACTGCTAACCAGTACTACCAAAATTAGTGTCAAAAAATAGATCAATCTTTTCATATTGTTCTTAATTATTATTGTAATTGATTTCACGTAAAGGTTTTGGCACCACATATTTTGCAGGTGTTCCGGTGTAGTAAGTAGCTGTCCAGCTAGCGGGCAGCGTAGTTACCCCCAGCCGTTTGAAGCAGAAAAAGGACTGGCCTTCACCATAAAATTCACGTACATATTCCCTAACCATTTTATTTCTTCGGTCGGTAAGCCAGTCTGCTGAGTTAAATGAAATAAAAGGAATTCCCTTGCTTGCACAATAAATGGTATAAACCGCCTCTGCGGCAGCTTTTGTTTCTGCGCATTCAGTCATAATCAAGTACATTTCACTCAAGCGCAATAAAGGAACCTGTAACACCTGACTTTCGGGTAGTGCACCTGCTTTTTGAATAAACTTCCTGTACATGATATCATTGGATGTGGCCGTTCCAATCGGCGACTTTGGTATCCACATGTCCTTAAACCGGATATCAGATACACTTTCATTTGCAGGAAATAAAACCGTTAAGTAATAAAATGGAGAAAAATCATATTTCATTACACTACCGTTTTGGCCAAAGGTATTGGTAGCAATGGTTTCTAAATTATATACACTTAAAGCCATAATGTGCTCTGGTGACATTGTGTAATCTTGACTGGCACGATCACTTTCTACACCCAGTCTAAATGTTGTAGCACCGTTGGGGCTCATTGCATCTATTACCATTTTTGCATATTTTGTTGCATTAATTTTATTTGCGCTATCCATAGCTGCCAGCCATAGATAAACACGAGCTTTAAGTGCAAGAATTGCATAGTAATTCATACGTACTTGTCTATATTGCAAATAATTGTCGCTCTGTGCAGGAATAGTCCCTACTGCGGTACCTGGGTTCAGTTCAGCAATGGTATATTTCCTAATTGGATCAATATCCCTCAGCAATGCTTCGGCCTGATCCAGATCGGCCAATATATTTTGGATAAATTCCTGGTAAGGAAGTAGCGGGTGGATATCTTTGTTTACTTCTTTAACATAGGGTAAAATTAAAGCAGCTCCGGGATTTGTAGGCATAGGCCCGTAAAAACGTAAGGCATCAAAGTGGCAAAATGCACGCAAGGCCAGAGACTCACCTTTAACAATTTCATAATTGCTGGCTGTAAAAACGGGCTTTTTATCTTCTATCTTTTCCAGAATACTATTAACGTCAGCAATAACCTTAAATAGTGTTTGATAAGTATTGTCAAATCCTGTTCTTACATTGGCATCATTATAATTTCCTGCTTTTAATTGCGGGATGACCGTGTTACTGGATGATGCATCCCAGTTGCAGGCCATATATTCAATAGTTCCCCACATTAAGCTGCCCCCATAAATATTACCATCCTTCATACGGATGTACGCTCCTGTAAGCGCATCCTTAAAACCTTTTTCTGTTTTAAACAATTCCTCCTGGGTGGCCTGCCCCTGCGGTGTCACGTCAAGCCACTTTTTACATCCTGCATTAAATAACAGGCTGCTCAATAAAATGATAATGGTAAATATTCTTTTCATGATTTTCGTTTTTAAAATGATGCGTAGACAGACATTGAAAACTGACGGGTAAAAGGATAAGCAGTACCCCGCTCCTGCGGCACAGTAGAGATGTAAAAAAGCTCGCCGCTATTGGCTGCAATAGATAAAGATTGCATACCCATTTTTTTAAGTAACCGTTTACTGGTTACATCATAGGTCATGTTTACGTTTTGAAGGGTAAATGTGGTCTCGTTTTGTACAAATCTTGTAGAAGCATTTACGGCCGTAATTTCATTTAGTCCCCTGAAAAAGGTTTGGTCACCAGGCTGTAGCCAGCGATCAGTAAATACACGTGAATCCACATTCATCAACCTGTCGGCATTTTCGATTTTATCAATCAATGTTTGGTTGTAAATTTGCCCACCAAATCGGAAACCAAGAGATGTATTTACAGAAAAGCTACCGTAACGTACCATTGTACTTAAATTCCCCCGAAATCTGGGTTGGTTAACACCTGCTGCTACCCTATATTGTGGTCGCCAGGAATAGGTAACTTCCCCCTTATCATCCAGAAAAAGCTCTTTTCCTGTACTTGGATCTATGCCCAGTGAACGAACGGCATAAATAGTATTTTGCGAAGCACCTTCTTGTATAATGGTATTTGGTGTAATAGATAAACCATCTTTAAGTGCCAGCAATCTGCTTGCATTGGCTGCTTTCATGGCTTCAGATAATTTAATAATCCTATCCTGATTGTGTGCAATGTTTGCGGTTACCGACCACGCTAACTTTTGTCGTGAATAAGGAACCAACCATACCACAGCCGAAGCCTCAAACCCTTTTTGCTGCAAGGAGCCAATATTTTCATTGTAATTGGCAAAACCATTAGCGTAAGGTAACTCAAGGGAAGAAAGCAAATTAGATGTTTTCTCTAAATACACGTCACCTTGTAAAATTAGCCTGCTTTTAAATAACTCCAGCTCCATACCGATGTCAAATTTGTCGGTTTTCTGCCATTCCAGATCTGCATTTCCAAGTGCATTTTGACGAGTACCGAGCCAGGTTTTGTAGCGGTCTTTTACAATATAGCTATACGTGCCTAATGCCTGGTAAGCACCGAACTGTGTAGTTCCCGTTGATCCGTAAGAACCTCTTATTTTTAAACGGCTCACAAAAGGAAGATTGTTCTTAACGAAATCTTCGTAATGCAGATTCCAGCCCAAACCTGCAGACCAGAAAGGTGCAAAACGACGGTTGACGCCAAATTGTGAAGCACCATCTATACGGTAGGTAAAATCTGCCAAATATCGGTCTTTTAAAGCGTAATTTGCATTGGCAACCGCGCCAATCCTACGGGTAGTAGATTCACCACCGGTAGGTGTCGCATTTTGCTTGTATTGCAGGGCCATGGATAAAAGATCTATGGATTCATCCGGGAAGCCCTCTGCATCAAAAGTGTAGTTGGTATTTCTGATCTGGTTTGCATCCAAATTTACTGCTATACTAACACGATGCTTTTCGGCAAAAAGGTCGGAATAACCGGCAGTAACCTGTCCTGTATAATTTAAAGACTTCCCGCTGCTATAGGCATAACTTCCTTTTCTAAAAAGATCCGCATCTGAATAGGTTGAAAACGAGGAATGACTTGCCGGTTTAAAATTATCCTGGGTACTCATATTACTGCTCACACTTAAACCTCCTCTAACATACATTTTCGGAATAGGTGCCCAATCTAACATAAAGTTATTCGTTATAGAAGTATAATTTCCGATATTATAGGTATTTAACATCGCATCGTATAAAGGATTGGCATATGGCTTACCACCATAGAAACCTGCCATGGTCCAATAGTCGTAATTATAGGGTGAGAAGTAACGGGTTACGTTTCCTGCGGCATCGTAAGGCTCCCAATAGGGGTTCAACTTCACATAGTCAGAAAACGCACCATAAGGTGACTCACTTTGTTTGGTTTGCCCAACTACTAAATTGTTTCGGAAAGTAAGGTTCCTATATTTATAAGACAGGTTAATAGTACCATTAAATGCATTTCTTCCTGAGCCTTTCATGGCACCGTTAAGATTGTTATAATGCAAGGCAAGATCATACCTGAAGGTTTCATCGCCACCTTCTATTTTTAGGTTATGTGTTTGCCCCACTTCTGTTCGTAACGGAATAGATAGCCAATCTGTATTTACCCCTTTTGTAACCTGTGCCAGCACTTGGTTGTAATATTGCTGCAAGCCTATATTCGCCTCAGGTGTGCGGGTAGAACTTCCATAATAACCAGAAAGACGTTCCAATTCCAGTTTGTCAGCAGAATTAAGCAGATTATAGCTTCCCAAATCCGGAATGCTTAAATTTAGGCCTGCTACGTAAGATAATCTTAATCTGCCGGGAACAGGTTCTTTTGTCCTGATAACCACGACTCCGTTTGCCCCTCTTGAACCATACAAGGCCGTTGCTGATCCATCTTTTAGTAAGGTGATGGATAAGATTTCATTGTTGTCCAGATCCAGCATTCGCTGCAGGGTACTTTCAAATCCATCAAGTATAATGAGTGGGGTATTCAGTTTAGCCACAGTTTCATCACCAATCTGATCGATATTTGGCAAACTCCTTGTCCCACGGAGCTGTATGTCAGGAATCTTGTTTGGATCTGCACCAGAGGCATTATTTGGCACCACATAAAAAGAGGGATCTATGTTTCCAATAGTTGTAAACAGGTTTCGGCCCTGAAACTGCTTCAATTCTTTCTCTGTTATTGTACGTTCTGCTCCTGTGTAACTCTCTTTGGGCTTGTTAAAAATACCCGTAACCACCACATCATTCATGTCATTTGCAGAAGGCTTCATTCTAACAGTAACTGTTGTCTGCCCTTTTTTTAACTTCACTTCCTGTGTGGCATAGCCCAAATAAGTGATTACTAAAACTGCCGATTCATCTACATTTGTCAGGAAAAATTTCCCATCCGCACCTGATACTACCTTTCGGTTAGTTCCTTTTACAGTAATTGTGGCGCCTGGTAAAATCCCTCCGGTTTCATCTAATACAGAGATGCGTACATCTATATTGTTAAAAATATCCAGCAAATTGCTGACAATACTATTTTCCTTAGTCTTCTCTTTCAGCATCACCACCTTATCATCAACCTTATAGGTTAAAGGTTGGTTGCTAAAACATAACATGAGAACTTCTTCTAATGAAGCTTCCTTTACATTAATAGTTACCGGATTCGCTTTTTTTAGCAGCTGGTTACTATAAAAGAAATCGTAACCACTCTGGCTGCGTATTTCATTTATAATCTGGCTTAGCGGTGCATTCTTTTTGCTGATGGTAATCTTTTGCGCAAATCCTATAGCAGAGACCTGCATTAAAGATACCAACAATATAACTGCGGTTAGTCGCATAATAAATAGAAATTTACGGAAATACCCTGTGGGCACACCAATATTCTTAGTGTAATTTTTATACATTTGTTTGGTTTGGTTGTGATGCAATATGCCACAGGCTTCGAATCTTAGGGCAATTGCAATTAAAAACAGTTGATAAATTATTATTAATGAACACCAGGCTTTTCCAGAGGTACTGTCCAGGTACTTCTGGTTTTTTCATGTTTCACCTTTTAAGCCCTGCTTTTCTGTCGTAGTTTTCTAATCATGTTTATGGGTTTAGGTTATTATTATTTTTAGTTATTGGTTACGTAAACTATTTTGCCATTCACTCTAAAGTGAACATCTCCATCAAAAGATATAATCTTTAAAATGGCAGAAATATTTCTTGACCTGGATATCTTACCCGAATAAGTTAATGAAGAATCTGGTTTCATCTGGTAAATGACTTTAACACCATACCAGCGCGATATTTTGTTCATTATGCCTACCAAATCTTCATTAAATTTAAAGTAGCCATTCTTCCATGCAATCACTTCTTCCATATCAGCATCACCAACAATGTTTACTTTATCGTTCAAGAATTGAGCCTGCTGACCAGGGATTAATTGTAAATGCTCTTCTCCATAATGTATCTTTACTGAACCTTCCAACAAGGATGTTTTAATGGCTTTTTCATCGGCATATGCCATAACATTAAAATGTGTACCCAGAACTTCTATTGTTTGTTTTCCACTTCTTACGTTAAATGGCATTTCCCTGTTATGGGCAACCTCAAAATATCCTTCTCCTAAAAGTTGTACTTCGCGTTTACTGCCAGAAAACTTCAATGGGTAGCGCAACGATGATCCAGCATTTAACCAAACCTTAGTTCCATCCGAAAGATTTACCTGGTATTGCCCTCCAAAAGGGATTTCTATAGTATTGTAGGAAGTGAGGGATGACTCGGTACCAATTCCAGACACTTCGTAAATGAGCTGTCCATTTTTCGCTTTTATAATCTTTATTCCAGACTGACTGGCGATGGAGCCATTGCTTGCATCAGTTAAGTTTACCCTTTTGCCATTTGCAAGTATTAAGGTAGCCTTATTACCACCCGGAGCAATATCATTTGCAATGATATTTTCAGATTCAAGTGTTGTCCGGTTGTAGAGAAGTGATACAGCAATTAAAAATATTACTGCCGCAGCCGCAGCCCAACTCCATAAAGAGTGTACTTTGTTCGTATTGCCCAACTCAGATTTATTGATTTTTGCCTGAAGTGATGCAAAGTCTTCCTCCTTTATGCGATTGCGGGACTCATTACCCATAACAATCAACATTCGTTTTAGCTCTTCAATTTCCTTACGACTTTCTGCATTTTTTAGTAACCAATTTTCCCAATAAAGCATATCCTCATCATTTCTTTCGAAACAATAATTCAGAAAACTTTCCTGATTTATTAGTACAGCGATGTCCGTATCTTGCATTTATATTTATAACTTTAAACAATAGAGCAGACAGGGCCGGTTATTACCCATGATTTCTTAAAAAAAATAGAAAAAAAATAAGAATTGCAGATAGTGCAGCGAAAAGAGCACCGAATTTATCATCCCCCATCGTCTTCTTTAAATTTTCTATCGCATTATATATGGTATTGTAGGCCGTTTTTATAGTAATTTCATTCGCTACGGAGATTTCCTCATAAGACAGGCCTAAATAAAATTTTTGGTAAATCATTTTTGCCTGGCTGGCCGAAAGCTTATCTATGTATGTTTGTAAAATATGTTTTATACGTTCATTGGAATGCTGAATGATATATTGCGCTTCCACAGATGGATAAACCAACTCGTCCTGCACATGAACCAAATCAAGGCTTTCTTCTGCACTAAAATGTTGTTTGCGAAATATTTTATGAAGAAAGGAAGTGATCAGGTAATTGTGATGATTTTGAATGTGGCTTAAACGAACGCGGTTTTCATAGACATACAAAAAAAGATCATTGATACAATCCTTTGTTTTTTCCAGACTTGCTCCTTTTTTTACACCTATGAACGTAAGGTAATCATGATAATGACCATATAGATCATAGAAAGACGCAGAATTACCATCATTAATGAATATCTCCCAGTCCTGTTTTAAATTTTTACCCTGTTTCAATGTGTGCCAATTGATCTTTAAACTTCATATAAACATAATGAAATTCATGCAATTTAAATGATAATTTACTATTTATGGCAATCAACTTCATAATAGCAACCTCTACAGTACTATTTTCGAGCCCTGGAACTAATTCTGGAGGCTTAAAGTTCAGTTTATAGTATATGATCAGTATGTAATACCGTATCTGTGTCTATTTTTTTATTAATAATTATACAATATAATTACAACTCCTCCACCTGCTTTTTGGACAGCCCGGTAGCCTTTACAATCTCTGCCGTATCCATACCCATATTTTTCAGTGTAGCTGCAATTGATTTTGCTTCAGCTTTGCGGATTTCCTTTTCATTTTGTTTATCAGCCTTCTTTTCCTTTGCGGGTTTAGCTTCTTTTGATTTCGCAGCTAACTGAACATCTTTGTTCGCAACCCCTTCCTCCTCGGTCAAAAACACAGCACCTGGTAGTAGGATTTTGCTATCATTCTCCCAATATCTTAACTGCGGTTGTAGCTCCGGATTTTCAATGTCAAAAATACCAGGATTTATAAGGACCTCACAAATACCAGCAGGATTAAATTGCTTATTATTAATCACCTTACTAACACCATAACTTTCTGTATGATATTCCAGGGCCATACTCAGAAAGCAAATCACACCTTTTGGAACAGTAAAATCAAATTCTTGTGCATCTATAGTACCTTTAATATTTAGTATGGGCTCTAGTTGCAAATGGTTGGCGTAGTAATAACCTGTTGCTGGAGAATAAAAGGTAAGCATAAGCTTTCTGATACAAGATGTTGCACCTTTAGGAAACTTCAACTCTGTCGGAATTTTAGTCTTTGGTAATTTAATTAGCAGCTGATCAGCAATTAAAGTTAATTGCGGCCTGCCCATAAAAAATCAATCAATAAGGATTTCAAATTAAATTCAAACCCACTTAAGCGATTAAAGCTCTCATTTTTAACCTGATAAATCCCTGAGTCTTTATCATAACACTGCCCCAAAATGAGCCTGGTTGCGCTTACGCTTCTTTGAGCCATTTCACTATCACAATAGCCGTTATGGCTACGGCAGAAATCATTTCTAATTAAACCTGCCAGGGAGCTGGATTTGCCGAATACCTTACCACTTTTTTTGGTTCCTTCAGTTTGCTTGTATTTGTCCGGTTTTGATTGTACAACTTGTCTGCCGTTAACTTCCCTTGTTACCATCGGACCTACCACACCAGATAAAAAATCTCCTTTTCTTACAGCCATTTATATTAAATATTATTAAAATACTCAACTAAGATAAAGAAAAACTATTAATGAATCAAATATGGAATAGTAATGAGTGCGAGGTCAGTGCGAGTTAGACTCACACTGACCTCGCACTCACCTCACATGCAATATAGTTTCATGCAAAACCCTACTGCTGATTATTTAACATTTAATAAGCCTTGCGCTGCACAATTAAGGTTTCAATTTCACTTAAGGCATCAACCACGCCAAGGCGTTGTCTTTTTAGCAATTCAATATGATCTGCATGATCTACATAGTCAGCTATGTATTTATCATATTTTTCAATGGCCGCTTTTTCTCCGGTTACTACAGCTTCCAGAATCGCCAGATCTTCTTTACTGCTTAAAGCTTGCTTGATGTCTATCCAGGTACGGTGTAAAACACCCAATACACCACCACTTTCATTATCCGCTTCTGCTCCATGCGTAGCAATGTGACTTTTCAAATCATCTGCATAAGCAGCACGCTGTGCAGCGTATTTTAAGAATACACCTTGCAACTCAATTTTATCTGTGGCTTCAGCCGCAGATTCATATCCCTCTTTTCCGTCGTTTACAATTGATAACAACTCTTTTAAATCGCTGATTACTTCTTTATTACTTTCCATAGGTAGATTTATTAATGTCTCCCTATAACCAGAATTAATGCAATTGGTTTTAAAGGATTTTATGCGACTGCTCCAATACCACCTTAGCACTCAACTTCGGACTGCCAGAATCTGCACCCATAGTAATTCTGAACTCGCCTTTTTCGGCAACCTGCTGGTAAGCCGCATCAAACAGAGTAAAATCTTCAGCGGACAGTTTAAATGCTATATACTTTTCTTCGCCTGCTTTAAGCGGTATGCGCTGAAATGCACGAAGCTGCTTCACCGGAACCACTACAGAACTGAGCATATCTTCCACATACAATTGCACAACTTCCTCACCATCCTGAGAACCTACATTTTTTACGTAGCATCCTACTGTAACTGCAAGCCCATCCTTGTCCTCAACTTTATTCAGTGTGAGTTTAGCATAGTCAAAAGCTGTGTAACTTAAACCAAAGCCAAAGCTGTACAAAGGCGATGCGTTCCCTTCTACATAATCATGCCTGGATGATTTCTGCTGGCTGTAATACACAGGAAGCTGCCCTACAGATTTAGGAATTGAAACAGGTAGGCGTCCCGCAGGATTGTAATCTCCAAATAACACATCCGCTATGGCTGCTCCCCCCTGCTGGCCTGGATACCAGGCGTTCAATATCGCAGGTACATGTACTGCAGGCCAATTCAGGTTTAAAGGCCGCCCTTCTATCAGCACCAACACCACTGGTTTACCCGTTTTAACCACAGCCTGCAGCAAGGCCAGCTGCTTGCCCATTAAGTCCAGTGTTTGGCGGTCAAAACCCTCCCCGCTTTCCATATCACTCACTGCATTCTTGCCCACTGTTGCAGCACCTGTGGCTAAGTATTCCGTTTTAAAATCCCTTGCACTGGAACCGCCAAGCACCACAATGGCAACATCAGATTGACTTGCAGCACGCACCGCAGCCTCAATATCAACCGAAACCGTATCTCTAATGGCACAACCTTTCACATAATTTACCCTTGCACCAGGTAGCTTATTTTTGAGGCCCTGCAAAACCGTAACTACATTATTTACTTCCTGCGGAGCCGTATAATCGCCCAACTGGTTGTACATATTATCCGCATTAGGACCAATAACAGCAATGTTTTTAATAGATTTTTGAAGTGGCAGTAAGCCATTTTCATTTTTCAACAAAATGATAGACTCCAGCGCCACCTGCTTAGCCAATGAAACAGCATCCTGGTTCCTCACCTCTTTTTTGGCCAGTGACGGCTGTACATAAGGATCTTCAAATAAGCCCATGTCGAATTTCTGCCTCAGCACCCGGGCAACCGCTTCATCAACCCTTTCCATTTTTACAAGTCCTTGTTTTACCGCATCCAATAAAGGCGCAGAAAAAATCAGTCCCCCTAAATCGCTATCCAAACCCGAATTAATGGATACCGCAGCGGCTTCTACTTCATTTGCAGCAACCTGATCTACACCTGTCAAAGCGCCAATGCTGTTCAGGTCTGAAATGACAAAACCTTTAAAGCCCCACTGGTTTCGTAAAGTCATATTCAACAGAAAAGAATTGCTGCTGCAGGGAATGCCGTCTATGGAATTATAAGCTGTCATTACAGACAATGCCCCCGCTTTTACCGCTGCTTTAAATGGCGGCAGGTAATTCTGAAACAAAGCACGTTGACCCAGGTCCACAAAACCACCGTTATGTCCCCCTTCAGGTACGCCGTAGGCGGTAAAATGTTTTAAAGTAGAAATCACATTGATACCGCTTTTCAGGTTACTTCCCTGAAAGCCTTTGACCATCGCTACACCCATCCTGCCGTTTAAATAAGGATCTTCACCATAGGTTTCTTCTACCCTCGACCAGCGAAGTTCCCTTGCCAGATCCAGTACCGGCCCGTAACCGATATGGCCGCCCTGTAACCTTGCCTCTTTGGCAATAACCTTTGCCATTGATTCGATAAGTTCAGGATTCCAGGTGCTACTTTGCCCAATAGCAGTGGGGAAAACCGTGGTCCCAATAGCCATGTGTCCATGAGGGCACTCTTCGGCAATAAACACGGGGATTTGCAGTCGGCTATGTTCCATATTCCATTTCTGCAAAGCGTTGGTGGCTACGGCAGCATGATACGGATCTAATCCATTCAGCAAAGTCTTTTTTGTCCAGGGGTCAGCCCTTAAAGTAGCCCAAAGCATTCCAATGTGCTGCGTGGCTATGGCGGCTTTGAACTTAGCTGAAGCTGTAATCCTAGTACCCTGCTTCTCGTACATTTCCCAACCCAGCAAGGCAGACAATTGACCTACCTTTTCTTCGAGTGTCATCCTTCCAATCAGGTCATTGACCCGTTCTATAACCGGAGCCTTCGGATTTTTATAAAGCGGGGTAATTTCCTGAGCGGAAGTAATCAAACAAAACAAGCATAAAAATAGCGCCAGCAGGATCGCCAGGGTATAAAACCTAAAATTATAAATCATTTAACAAGGCTGGTTTGGTTAAAAATATCTCCCATAAAAATTCACCGAATATGGTATTGGCCCAGGCAAACCAGGAACGTGTAAAAGTTTCAGGATGGTCCATTTTAAATGATTCATGCATAAAACCAGTACCGGCATGACTCTTTTTCAGCCATTTAATACATTGCTTTATTTCCTGATCATCGATGCTCGTTAGGCCCCTTGCTATGATGCTCAGGGGCCAGATCATATCTTGTTGTTCTACATGCGGACCACCAATGCCTTCTGTAGTTTTCCCTTTATAGAAAAATGGATTGTTTGTAGAAAGCACAAATTTCCTGGTATTTTGATATACTGGATCATTAACATCTACTGCATTTAAATAGGGCAAAGCCAACAAGCTGGGTACATTGGCATCGTCCATCAGGTTTACATTTCCAAAACCATCTACTTCAAAAGCATAGATTTTGCCATAGACCGGATGTGTAACTACGGCATGTTGCTGTATAGCTATTTCCACCTCTTTGGCCAGTGCTGTTAATTCTGTAGCCAATGCTTCATCTTTATCAAGTGCTATTACCATTTCAGAAACCTGACGAAGGCTAACTAGGGCAAATAAATTAGATGGAATTAAAAAAGGGAAAATTGTAGCATCATCACTTGGACGGAACATTGAGCAGATCAGTCCATTTGGCTTAATTGGAAAACCATATCCAGCCATTGGCAAACTGTCTGTTGGTTTCGGCGTATCCCGCTGAAATTTATACGGGCCAAGACCTGTTTTCCTTTGCTGCTCTTTAAATGTAGAAAGAATTAGCTTTACGGCACTTTTCCATTCTGCATCAAATGGGCTATTGTCTTTTGTGATTTTCCAGTAGTTATAAGCCAGTCTCATGGTGTAACACAGCGAATCAATTTCCCATTTACGCTCATGGATGCCAGGAAGCATTTGCGTATGGTCACTTTCCCATTCACTTTTTTGATCAGCTGTATTGTAAAATGCGTTGGCATAAGGATCTCTAAGCACATAAGAAGTTTGCCTGTTGATTACGCCCGCTATCAGCTGTTGCAGCTTCGGATCTTCTTTCATGAAGGAAAGATAAGGCCAAACCTGTGCAGAGCTATCCCTTAACCACATTGCGTCAATATCGCCTGTGATTACATACGTATCTGGTTTACCATTTTCTATATTAAAGGTTACGGTGGTGTCCAATGTATTGGGCAGACAATTGTTAAATAACCAGCCGAGTTCTTTATCGCTTACTTTTTTTTGGAATTTTGAAATGGCCTTTTCTACTGCGAAACTACTGAATTTCCTTTTATTCATTGGAATCCTCACCACCGGATAATCCAATGAAAATGCTTGCATTTCCTTACTTATTAGTACTCCTGCAGATAGCAAACCTGTTTTTACAATAAAATCTTTTCTATTCATCTTTCTTCTTTTAAGGATTAATCTGAAGGTTTTGCTCCAGGCCAGCATAGTTTGTAATCTTAAGCAAGGGCATTTTTCCATCTGCCTCGGGTGCATAGTCTATAATTATCTTTTTCTCCGCTCCTGGCAGGATAGAAAAATAATTATCATCATAAAACACGGGTAAGATGCGCTTATTTGTAGCTGCATTTATTAGGGAAATGTGGTTAAAGAAACTTACAGACCCATTTGATGGGTTAAAAAGAACTACCTCAATTTTTCCTGGTCTAAGCTGTTTTGCACGGGCTTTAAGGGGACTGGATTTTAATTCATTTAAGCCCGAATAAATTCCTTTACTATCGGGCATCCAATAAAAATTATTGCTCAAAACTTGCTTCCGCTCGTCTAAAAGTTGGAGGGAAAGGAAAGACCCATTTTTAGCAGACAGTTCATCAACTTTCTTCTTTAGTGAACTTATTTTTTTAGTATCAGAAGGTTCCAGGTAACAGAAAATCTGATCCAAAGGGGTAACATGACCAGCCATATCGAAAGACCGGGCCACCAGCATGAGGTTCCGTTTCGGCTCAAAATCATTATTTACCAGCGTTACCATTCCATCTATTGGATTGTACATCACATGAAGCATTTCGCTGCCTGACCGGAGACCAAATAAACAAGCATTTGGATCAAGGTAGTAATCATACATCTGTCCGCGCATGGATGTCCATGGATTCTGTGTTTTCCAAATAATCACACCCGTATACCAATCCCACATGTGGGCAGAAAATCCTTCTATCAATCCCCTGTACTGATCGTAATTGACCAGTTGCGCTTTTTTAGCGAAATCGGCAGCATCAACTGGTTTACCATAAGGTAAAATGTGTTGCTCATAACCTACGCCAAGGTAATTGTGGTAATCCCAAACTGAGTCCACTTGCTCAGAAACACCTCTAGTCCCTCGCTTCTCTGGCCAGATATATTCAGGTGCTTTTAAATTTTCTTTTGGAATAAAACGCTCCAGGGATTCGATGTCTCCTACCCCAACAGAACCAACTTCTGAATTAAAAGGAAAAGTACGGGTTTGCCAAAAGGTAGACACGTTTTGAATGGTATAGGGTCCGTCACCATTGCCTCCCAAAGTATTTTTAGACATCTCGTCTGAATTGGAATGGTCCATAAACCATCTTGTGCCATCCAGCGCAGGTAAAATAGAGTCACGCAATGGTATTAATATATCATCAGGTGGGGTAATTTCATTTCCTCCGCACCAGATTGCCAGTGAAGGATGGTTTCTTACCATTTTAATCATGTCCGCTGCTGATTCCAAAAATAAGTGATGGTCATCCGGATACTTCCTTCTTGTCCATTGATCTTCCAGTTTGAGGGGGTCTACCCAACGTCCATTACAGTCGCCAGACATCCAGAAATCCTGAAACACCAACATACCATATTTATCACAAGCCTTGTAAAATTCAGGCCGTTCTATCAGCGCACCTCCCCAAATCCTGATCAGGTTTAAATTCATATCCCTGTGGTAGCGGATCTCGGCATCATAACGTGCATCGGTAAAACGGAGCATGGCATCAGAAATGATCCAATTTCCCCCTTTAATAAAGATCCGCTGACCGTTTACGGCAACTTCCTTGCTGCTGGTAATTGCATTCCATTTGGTCTGGATTTCACGGACACCAACACTGACTGTCTGACTGTCACAAAGCTCCGTGCCTTTTTCGAGAAAGCTTAGTTTTAAATTGTACAAATCCTGTTTGCCATAACCTGCAGGCCACCATAGTTTCGGATTCTTTAGTACAAAGTCTGGGAGTTTGACCTCTGAAACGCTGTTGGGCTTTAGAGAAACAGACTGGATTACCTTTTGGCCAGCAAGGGTATACATCAAAGTACCGATGACTTCTTTTGCACTCGTGTTTTTCAATTCTGCCGAAACTTTAACAATTGCTGGTTCTTGGGGGCTGTCCGGGCTTCTCTTTCCGGGAACGAGGGTAACCACATGGGGATTCCCGAGGCTGACCTTACCAGTATGGACAATAAATACTTTATCCCAAATTCCTGTATTTCTATCCCTTATGGGGCGAATCCAATCCCAACCCGCAGTATACTGATGGCCTACACCTTTTGCAATGGTACCATCACCACCCTGACCGCCATTAGGATTTCCCACGGCATCAGGAGGATAGACAATAACAGCAAGCCTGTTTATTCCACTTTTTGCCAATAAGGTTGTAATGTTAAAAGCTTTACGCAGATACATCCCTTTAAAAGGCGTTTGATTTACTTTCTTTCCGTTTACAAAAATATCACAACTGTAATTGATGCCCCTAAACTTCAGCCATACTTGTCCATCGGCCCTGGGAACTGGTTCTTTAAAATCTTTAACAAACCAATAGGTATAATAATCTCTCCCAGTGTTGTAAATATCTGGAATCAGCTTATTGTTCATGCCAAAAAATGGATCGGGCACTTCTTTATTGTTGAGCATTGTGGTTAATACCGTTCCTGGAACAACTGCCTTTTTCCAACCTTCCAATGTGAAGGATGGATTGGAAATCACGGTTCCCTGGGATTTGACTTTCCTTATAGGCATACACAGCCAGCCGGAGTTTAACTCATACTGATCTTGTGCAATGAGTGCTGAGCAGCATGTAACCAACAGCAGCAGTATAAAAAAGAAGAATTTCAGACTTTTATATAAGGTTTTAAGCATCTTTTATTTGAATTAGTTTGCAACAGAATACGCCCGGTCTTTTTGCAGGGTACCCCAGGTGGCAGCCGGTTTTGAACCCATCAGGATGATCATTTCTCCACCCTTTACAAAGTCGCTATGTTGAATATAGGCCTTTGTATACGGCTTACCATTAAGCTGGATAGATTGGATGTACTTGTTGGTTTTGGTATTGTTTTTTACTGAAATATGGAAAGTTTTACCTGCTCCAACATCTAAAATCGCATCATCTACAACAGGGCTTCCAAATACGTAAAGTCCATTGGCCGGGTTAACAGGATAAAAACCCAGCGCCGAAAAGATATACCAGGCAGACATCTGGCCCACATCCTCGTTACCACTTAAACCATCAGCTTTATCTGTGTATAGGTTATCCATGATAAACCTCACTTTATCAGCAGCTTTTGCCGGCTTTCCTAAATAACCGTAGAGGTAAGCAATATGGTGACTAGGCTCGTTTCCATGAGCATACTGACCTATTAATCCAGATATATCATTAGATTTTATGACTCCCAGTTCATCTTTAACCGTAAATAAAGAATCTAATTTGGTTTCAAACTGCTGTTCTCCCCCCATTAAACCGATCAAACCTTCTACATCATGAGGTACGAGCCAGGTATACTGCCATGCATTGCCTTCTGTAAAATCATCCTTTTGGTGAATAGCAGAAATGGGATTAAATGGAGTTCTCCAACTCTTATCGGCCACCCTTCCCCTCATAAACCTGGTGTTTTTATCAAAGTAATTCCGGTAATTTTGTCCGCGATTACTCCAGTATATATAATCGGCGTTTGCCCCACGTTTTTTAGCAACCTGGGCAACCGACCAGTCTGCAATAGCAAATTCAAGTCCTATGGCTACATTTTCTACCAGGCTGTCTGCCGGCAGATAGCCATACTTTTTAATATAGTACAGCCCCCGTTCATCACGCATCCCTGTTATTTTCATAGCCTGATAGGCCAAATCTTTATCAAATCCTTTAATTCCTTTTAAATAGGCGTCGGCAATGACTGGCAAAGCAGGATTACCTACCATGCAATCTGTTTCATTGGCCATTAAATGCCATACCGGGAGCTTACCTTGCTGCTGATAGATGGCCAGCATCGTATTTATAAGATCACTTGTTTTTTCGGGGTTGATCAAGGTCATCAATGGATGTGCGGCCCTGTAGGTATCCCACAACGAAAAAGTAGTGTAATTTGTAAAAGCAGCATTTTTATATACCTTTTTATCTGTCCCTAAATAATCACCATTTACGTCGTTAAATACGGAGGGCGCAATCATGGTATGATACAATGCAGTATAAAAAACACGCTTTCTTTGCGCATCAATTGTCTTTATTGCAATTCTGCCAAGTTCGTTGTTCCAGGCTTCGTTTGCCCGCTCTACCTGTTTTGAAAAATCCCAGCCAGGCATTTCTGCTTTCATGTTCAACTTTGCATTTTCTACGCTTACCGGAGAAATGGCAACTTTTAAACTAATTTTTTCACCTGCCCGGGTATCAAAGGTTGCCACTCCTTTTACAAATAAGCCCTTCAACTGTTTACCTTCCTTAACGGATATACTATCGTAAAGTGAAAAATCCCTGATGGGTTTGGAGAATACGGCTGTGAAATAGATTCGCTGGTCTTTGGCCCAACCCATTGAATAGCGATAACCAGAGACTGTATTTTCGTTTTCCTGGTATAGGCAGGTTTCTGTTGCCTGGTCCCAGCCTATTCCGGGTTGAAGGTCAATAATGATTTTAGAACTTTTACCAGCAGGGAATGTATATTGATGGAAACCAACCCTTTTACTTGCGGTAAGTTCTGCTTTAATTCCATAACGTTTTAGTTTTACGCTATAATATCCAGGTTTGGTAACTTCGTCCTGATGTGTAAATAATGAATAATAACCGCTTTTTTCATTACTAAGGTTTCCTTTACGCAGTTGCACGTCACCAAGCACCGGCATCACGGAAATATCACCGAGATCACCAATTCCGGTACCGCTTAAATGCGTATGAGAAAAACCGGTGATGGTAGAATCGCTGTAGTGGTATCCCGAACACCAGTCCCATCCTGTTGATAGATTTACAGGACCAAGCTGTACCGCACCGAATGGGACATTTGCACCTAAAAAAACATGCCCATGAAAACCTGTTCCTATATAGGGATTTACATATTGGGTTAAGCCATCTTTTAACATGGCTTTTTTATTTTGGTGTGTAAGCTGGGCGCATAGCTTTCCATACACAGGAAAGAATATCACCAGCATTATAAGTACTTTTTCTTTGATCATTTTTTCCCGTCTTCAGCGATCAATGTACCATAGCTTACTTTCCAAAGTTTATACCGTTCTACTTGAGCAACCAGTCTGCTTTCAAAATCTTTCCAGTCCCTTGAATTTTTAGTACTCCATAAAACTTCACTTAAGGCTGTGATTCTTGGAAAAATCTGGTACTGTATTTTAGATGGAGAGTTGATATATTCTGTCCATACGTTAGCCTGGGCACCAAGTACGTACTTCGCTTCTTCTGTATTTAGTTCTTTTGGAACGGGTTCATAAGCATAAACTTTACTTAATGGAGTGTAGCCGCCTATAGTCAAGGAGTCGTTCTTTTTAACTTGCGAGTGGTCAAAATACACGTGACTTCCGGGTGTCATGATCACCTGGTGTTTTTGTTTTGCAGCCGCAATTCCTCCTTCTTCACCTCTCCAGCTCATGACCACTGCATTTGGTGCTAAACCACCTTCTAAAATCTCGTCCCATCCAATAATGGTCCGGCCTTTTCCATTGATGTATTTCTCCATACGCTGAATAAAATAGCTTTGAAGTTCGTGCTCATCTTTTAAACCCTTTTCTTTCATCAATTGCCGACAAAATGGGGAACGCTTCCAGTTGTCTTTAGGACATTCATCTCCACCTATGTGGATAAGTTTGGAGGGGAACAGGGGCAGTACTTCGTCAATTACATTTTGTAAAAAGGTGAAAGTAGTTTCTGTAGGTGCAAATACATCATCAAAAACACCCCAGGTCTGTTGTACGTGTTTGCCAATTACCGGGCCCGACCAAATTGTAGAATCAGGGAAGCGTGTAGGTTCTTCAGGAAAGCAACTCAATTCTGGATAGGCCGCGATTGCTGCCGATGCATGGCCCGGCATCTCTATTTCGGGAATTACATTGATGTACCTTTTGCTTGCATAAGCCACTACATCTTTGATTTCTTCTTGTGTATAATAACCGGAGTATTGCAGGTAATCGTTTCCTTTTCCAGGAAAATGACCTGTTATGGTTCCGTTTCTATAGGAACCCAACTGGGTTAATTTGGGATATTTTTTAATCTCAATTCTCCAACCCTGGTCGTCTGTAAGGTGCCAGTGGAAATTGTTCATCTTGTGAAGTGCCAGGTAATCGATATATTTTTTCACAAAGGACACTGGAAAAAAATGTCTGGCGACATCCAGGTGCATGCTTCTATAAGCAAAACGTGGTGCATCGGTTACAGACACGTAGGGAATAGCTAAAGCAACTCCCTGATCCGTTGGCAACAGCTGTATCAGTGATTGTACTCCATAAAAAACGCCGGAAGCATCTGAGCCTTCTATAAGCACTCCTTTTTTATTGACGGTAAGCTGATAGGCTCCTTTCGTTTTATTTTTACCTGCCTTAAGGCTTAGCGTAATAAGACCTTGCCCTGAAGTTTCATTAAGTTTGAAGTTGTAAAAGTCAGTCAAATAAGAATTTAAGAAATCGGCTGAGTTTTTAAGCGAAGGGTCTTTTATCAGAACGCCTGTATTTTTATCAATTTTTAAAACCTGATTTCCCTTAGGCACGATTAAACTTACCGGCTTTGGAATGATATTAATTTGTGAAAAACCACTGCAGGCATAAACCAGGAGCGAAACAAGCAACATTGTTCTTTTAAACATATAAGGTTATTTTAGGTTGGTTATTTATTTTTTTTGGTCAAAGGTCTAATCTGGTAACTATAGGTACTGGGTTGGTAAGGCACCATATACTCTTTTAATGGCCAGGCGCCCCAGCTATCAATTCCCTGCAAACCTGTTTGTTGCAAATCTAAATGTACATAAATCTGATCTCTTGCCACTAATTCTCCAGAATGGTACTGTTTTTTATCTTGTTCGGGGTCTAAATCATCAAGGCTATAAGGAATTGCAGAAAAATTAAGTAAGCTATCTGTATACTCTATTTTCAGGCCCTTGCCCTTTTTATCTGCAAAGCTTACCCAGCGTACATCTGTTTTGTTGCCACTTTCCTGGGGACGGGCATATGGAATGTACTGATCCTTTACCTGCCCGGTATACAATCCTACAAGAGTAGCCGACTTCCTGTCCCAATAGTTTTCTCCCGGCCCACGGCCGTACCACTGAATTTGGTTTAAATTTTTGCTCATGGCCAAGTTATTGCCGATACGCATCAGTAATTGATAGTCCCCCTTAATGGGTGTGAACTTATTATTTACCCGAATACTTCCATCACCATAAATTAAAAATGTTTGTTCGGCGATTGCATCTCCGTTAACAAGTTCCTTTTTAAATACGACTTCGAACAGCCCTGTCTCTAGTTCAGAAAATTTCACATCAATGGCTTTACCAAGGTTGTATGCATTGCGCCACATCCTCATGGACTTGTTAAAGCCAGAACCAATATCATTATCAGTGGGTGCTCTCCAGAAATCCGGATGCGGGCCATTCTGGATTAACGTTTCGCCATCAAAAGTATAACTGCTCAGTACCGCAGCATTTAAGTCAAATTCCACCCTGAAGTTTTTACCGCTAATGCTGAGTTTTTCTTTTGTTTTTAAGGACTTTAAGTGCGCGTATGTTAGAGGTGTATCGGTTTTTGCAGAGATCTCGTTTAATGGAAATTGTTCATAAGCTATTTCATAACCTGGTGCTAAAAATGGTTCAGCCTTCTTTAAAGTATAATGAATATTTAAGAAGTAAGACTTACGATTAGCAAAAGACGTTGTTATCGGAAGCCGGAACTGTTGAACATCACCAGGCAGAACTTCTAGCTTACTTATGCTCCCTTTTTTTATTAATTTCCCTTCTTCCATTAGTTCCCATACGAGTTTTACGTTATCCAGGTTTCTAAAAAAGTATTCGTTTTTTACTTCAAGCAGGTAGCCCTTTTTTAAGACGGACTGGACAGGCTGCAAAACTTTCTTTACTTCTATAGCCATTGGAGTAAGCTCCCGATAGGCAGTTACTACGCCTTTAACACAAAAATTGTTATCACTAAAGTTATTGTCAGCAGGACCTTCCAAAGGAAAATCACCACCGTAAGCTAATATCCTTTTACCATTCTTCACCGTGTCAATGGATTGATCTACCCATTCCCAAATAAAACCGCCCTGCAAATAAGGGTACTTACGGATCGCATCCCAGTATTCTTTAAAGTTACCAAGACCATTCCCCATAATGTGGGCATATTCACTCATGATCATCACTTTATCGGGATTTCCTTTTGAGTAGGCAATCATAGAAGAAGGCGCTGGGTATTGGGGTACCATCAAATCGGTGTTAAAATCAGATTCGGCACGTTCATATTGAACAGGGCGCAAGTCATGTTTTTTCATCCATTCATACCCTTCATAGAAATTTACGCCATTTCCAGCTTCGTTTCCCAGCGACCAGGTAATGATGCTGGTGTAGTTTTTATCGCGCTCGTACATTCTGGTAATGCGCTCCATATGTGCATGGAGCCAATTTTTATCATTCCCAAGGGTATAAGGAATTTCATATCCCCGGCCGTGTGATTCAATGTTTGCTTCGTCAACAACGTATAAGCCGTATTGGTCGCAGAGTTCAAGCCAGTAAGGATCAGGCGGGTAATGTGATTGACGAACTGCATTGATGTTCAGTTTTTTCATCATCTCCACATCCTTAAGCATATCCTCTTTAGCTAACACATGCCCATTTTTTGGATGATGTTCGTGCCTGTTTACGCCTTTTAGAAAAATTCGTTTACCATTCACCAAAAAGTTCCGGTCTTTTATTTCCACAGATCTAAAACCCAACTGCTGCGGAACAACCTGTAAAAGTTTACCTGATTTATCTTTTAATGTAAGGAATAAAGTATAGCGGTATGGCGTTTCTGCCGACCAGGTTTTTACATCTGCAACTGCTCCTTTAAAATGAACTTTGGTATTGTAGTTCCCCAGAACGCTGTGAACGGTTTTGGTTTTTTGAAACATTACCTGCTGACCTTCGGCATTAAGCAGTTCCATCTCTACTGAAAAGGTATCTGGAATACTATGAAAGCCGGATTGATCGACTTTATAATTGGCAATTTCCGCTTGTATGTCGAGTAATCCATTTTTATAGGATTTGTCTAGTGTGGCTATTGCTTTAAAATCCCTAAGATCCAGCTTTGGTGTTGCATACAAATATACATCACGCTCTATTCCAGAAATGCGCCACATATCCTGACATTCTAAATAACTCCCATCGCTCCAGCGGTATACTTGCAAGGCAATTAGGTTTTCTCCTTTTTTTAGATATTTAGTCAAGTCAAACTCCGCTTCAAGTTTACTGTCTTCACTATAGCCTACCTTCTGCCCATTTACCCAAATAAAAAACGCAGATTTTACTGCTCCCAAATGAATAAAAACCTGACGGCCATCCCAGCTTTCAGGGATTACCACTTTTTTACGATAAGAGCCAACTGGATTATTGTCTACCGGGATATCATAAGGTGGATTTAATTGAGCGCCTTTTTTTGCGTGTCCGGTAAATTCATAGGAAGTATTAATGTAAATAGGCGTACCATAACCATGAAGCTCCCAATTTGCAGGGACTTTAAAATTGTCCCATTTACTATCGTTAAAATCATTTTTAAAAAAATTGAGCGGACGCTGTCGGGGGTCTTTTACCCAGTTGAACTTCCAGTTGCCATTTAATGACAGAAAATAAGCTGATTTTTCTTTACTACGCTGTGTGGCCAAGGCTTTATTTTCGTAAGCGAAAGCGCTTGCCTTCATTGGTTGTCTGTTCACAGCCACCACATCCGTGGCAAGCAATTCATAGGGCAGTTCCTGTGCAAAAAGGCCTTTTGCAAACACGATTAATGAGGATAAAAAAGCAAACTTTATAAAGTACAAATATCTCATATTGTGTCTTTTTATGGGTTTGGTTGTTGAAAGTAAAGTCCTATTTCCGAAATTACAGGCTTTAATCGGGATTTACTAACGGTTAGGCGGAGCTCTTTTGCTGTTACTGCTGTGAAATTCAGGATTCTTTTGCTACCTATAGTGGTACCTTTAGTAGCAGATTTCCATGAACCATTTTCCATGTATTCCAATTCGAATTGTGCTACACGTTGTCCTTTTTCCAGTTTTTCCTGTACTACAAGCAAGTTAAAAGCTGCTTTTTCTGGAAGCGTTAGCAGCATCGTGGTTGTATCTTTATTACGTTTAGTAACTACTTTTGCTGCTTTAACTAAATTATTGGAAAAGACTTTATCTCGCTGATCTTTAAAGTCCATAAGCGCTTTAACATCATAATCTGTCAGGAGTCCTCTTTTATCTGGCGGCATATTGAGGAGCAGTACACCATTTCTACCTACAGAACTGTAATAAATGTCCATAAGCGTTGCGGTGCTTTTCACTTTGCTATCTTCTTCCTGGTGATAAAACCAGCCCGGACGTATAGAAACGTCTATCTCTGCAGGATACCAAACCAAACTTTTGGACCTTGTAATTTTTTCCAGGCTGCCAAGGTCATCCTCCATCATATTCATGGGGGCAAACCCGGTTGTTTTTTGCGAGGCTGCAGCAATCTGATCTTGAATCAAGGCATCTCCTGGTACTACGCTCCACTCTGTTTCCCTGCCATACCCTGACTCTGTACCTACCCAACGTACGTCTGGCCCCATTACCGCAATAACGGCAGAGGGTTGTAGTTTGCGAATTAAAGCATACCAGCGGTTAAATTCATAGACCTGCTTTTTCCCTCCAGGTCCTTCTCCATTTGCTCCATCAAACCAAAGCTCATCTACTTTTCCATATTGGGTAAGTAATTCTGTGAGTTGATGGATAAAATAGTCATTATAAGCTGGTGTTCCGAAATAGCTGCTATTGCGATCCCAGGGTGACAGGTAAATGCCGAAACCTATACCATATTCATGACAAGCGTCTGCCACTTCTTTTACCACATCTCCGGCACCATTTCTCCAGGGACTGCTTTTTACAGAATGTTGTGTGTATTTACTTGGCCAAAGGCAAAAGCCATCATGGTGTTTAGCTGTTAAAATTACCTGTTTAAAACCAGCTTCTTTACAGGTACGTACCCATTGCCTGGCATCAAGTTCTGTTGGATTAAATATAGCCGGGCTTTCTGTTCCATCCCCCCACTCTCTTCCGGTAAATGTATTGATGCCAAAATGCAAAAAGGCAGTTAGTTCTAGTTTTTGCCAGCGCAATTGTCTTGCAGATGGACGGATATTTGCGGCCTTGCGGATGATATCGGCTTCAGAATCACCAGCAGCTATTTTAGCATAACTTCTTTTTTCAACCAGCTGCGCAAAGGCGAGGGTAAATTGAAGTAAAAAAAGACTGCACAGCATCGTTCTCTTAAAATTCAGCATCAGTATTGGTTGGTTAGGTTGTAAATTAACAAAATGGAGAGGGTATCCCCCCGAATACCCTCTACCAAATTGAATGTATTTGCCTAAATAAGGGCAAATGTTTTAAGGTTAATACGCTGAAACTTCCGATAGGTAAGTACTTCTTGAAGTCCCATAAACTACAGTAACAGTTACTTTAAAATAACGAGCACTGTATTTTTGTGGAAACGCTACGGTCTGCCTGGTTTGAACCAATGCCAATTCATACGTTCCTGCATTTTGCCAGGTTGTTCCATCATTACTGACCTCTACTACAATGGTTTTTGGTGGCCCACTTACCGAAGTAACTTGTCTGCCAGTAATGTATAAACCAGATAAGCTCAAGGTAGCTTTCATATCAAAAGCTACAAAGTGTGGAGGTGCAGGTTCAGATCCATTCCACTGACTGGTCCAAAATGTACTGAGAACATTGTCAAGTAAAAAAACTGCTCTTCCATTATTTGCACCCTCACCCGTAGCTTCCTGCGTGCTGAACGAATGGATAGTCCAATTTGTTCTTTCAAACTCATTAGTTACTACAGCTGTAACAACTACATATACTGTACTTGCATTTGAACTCACTTCTGTATTTGCACCTGTTACAGATTTAATTTGCAGCGGGATTAAATAACCGGGAGCAGTAAGCAAAGACATCTTATCCCTGGGAATTGAAAAATCAAGGTTAGTGGAAGAAATCAGTGCACCTTTGGGAATTGTCAAATCAGCCCCTAGTGTTACCATACCATCAGGGACGGCTACATAACTTGTATTGTTGGCAGCATTATAGGCGGCAATTTTACTATTATCCACTCCATACGTTACTTTAACATCCTCTTCCGACTCTTGCGTAATACGTGCAGGAAAAGAGGCCTTAATGTCTGCACCTGAAGGGCCTGAACCGAATTGTATCACTGAGAAAGCAAAGCTATTGTACCCTTTAAATGTATTATTCTCTACATTAAAAAATACACGGTTTTTATCATCGCCATTGAACGTAAACGTTTCTTTCTTTTTGCAAGCACTGAACAGAAAAACCGTAGCTGCTACCAGTAGAATACATTTATTTCTGAAAACTGTTAAACTTTTCATCTTCATATCTTTATTTATTGAACACATTTGTTTTCCGTACTGGCATTCCATAACGTAGTTTTAGGCCAGGTCATGTTTCTTCCTTTTCCCGTACGGTCATAGAAAATATTACCAGAGCCTTCATTCATTTTCCAGTAGGACACCAAACCATTAGCTGCTGCATCCACGTTACAGATGCCTTCGTTAATTTCGGTTACAGAAAGTGCCCTATCCCAGAAACGGATTTCTGCTACACGTCCTAAAAAGCGTTGCGAAGTTTGGTAACCAGCATACGACATACCCAATTCCAGCATCGCAAACTGGTACACCTTCCCACCGCCGCTAAAGCTGCCATCGAGTTTTCCGTTCACATACATTTTATACGTCACGCCGTCGTAAACACAGGAAATGGTATACCAGGTCTTAGTGGTAAACTCGGTTTTAGAGAACATACTACCCTCAGCAGATACCCATTGAAGTTGATTAATTTTACTTCCTGCTTCACCAAAGCGTAATAGGTTAGGTAAAGATTCATCAATCGGCCCCCAATTACACAAACGGCTGATATCAGCGGTTCCGTGAAAGGCATCTATGAAACATTTAATTTCAAAAGTATATTTAGAAATGTTAGTTACTGGAGTAGTGAATGGATACGTGTAGTAAAAAGCAGGTGCAGAGATATCAATAGATTTGAAATCTAAAACCCTTGCGATTTTTAGATAAATCACACGAGAGGCATCCAATACTTCTAATGACCCCGTTACACTTTTAATTTTTACTGGAAGGACATAGGTTCTACCCTCTACAAAATTAGCAATAGAACGCATATAAACTGTTACAGCATCTGAAATGTTGCTTCCTGCTTTAATAGTTACATCACCGCCAACCATTTCATAACTTCCAGTTGGGGGGGCATAATACTTTGCAGCCATCTCTTTACTGTATTCAGCTACCAGATTGGTATCGACTTCAAAAGAAACCGTAACGTCATTGGGCACCTTTTCTGTCGCAGTTGCCGTTACAGCATAACTAGAGGGTACTCCTTCTACAATAAACTTTACCATTTTATTCTCCTGCGTTCCAGTAATTAAGATTGCATCTTTATAACTCAAACTTTTTTCACAGGCAGAGAACACCGTTGCAATGGTGCAAATCAACGCCACTGCAAACAGGCGGGAATTGTATTTTAATGTTTTCATATTCCTTTATTTAAATGATTAAACCAATATTAACGCACAGCAGGATTAGCAATTTGTATGCTCCGGCGTACAGTACTGTATGGATCTCCACTATTGTAGTCCCGGTCAAAATAAAAAGCACCAAAACCTGCCTTTTTACCTTGCGTAGGATTCCATCTTGCCATACCTTCCAAGGAGTACATGCGTCTCCCCCCGGTAGTTAAGGTATTTCCATCCGCTTCTGTAAAAGGCGAACCTCCGTTAGCATACCAGTCACCAAAATTCTCTGTTACGATAAACTTACTTGTAGGACACCAGCTGGCTACAGAGTTGTACCTACCTTGCAAAAACGTAGCAGAACTACTGGTAGTTCCTTGCGTATAGGATTGATTTACCAGATAATTAATATATGGCTCTACTCCAGCTACAGGGAGTTGGGTATAATAATCAATAATTAAATATTTGTCTGGTCGGGATGATTTTGGGCCGATCGATTTCCCTATAATCTCCACCATTTTCAAAAAATTTGCTCCTTGTATCCAATCACCTTCAGGCTCATAATCCAAATCCAGACCATCCAAATCGTACTCAAATACCATATTAACCAGGTAATCAGCATACATTTGAATTCCAGCATCATTTTTTTCGAACTGTGGATATTTTGCGATCCTGGTAATTTCAGGGATCAGCATTTTGGTACCTTTTTTAACCATAACCTCACGCATCTCATTATAGGCGATGGGATTATATGTGGACAGCTTATCGTTTTCTCTTAATGAGGGAATACCCATCCAAAGACTGCAGAAATCAAGACTGTCAGGCAATCCAGCAAAGTGTTCGCCCCATGAAGCTGATTTTTTATATTCAGCGGTCACACCTTCCTTATTTGCGTAAGCAGCGAACCAACCATAAAAAACCTGATGTTTAGATTTCTTGTATGCCCGCAAATTGGTGTAATATTGTTCACTATAGGTATATGGCTTCAAAAGATTTAAAGCCTTGGGCGTATTTTGCTTTTCGCAGCTCATCAAAAAGGCAGCGCAGCAAATCAGCAATAGTTTAAATAATTTCGTTTTCATCGTATTTATGATTTAGTTATTTAACCAGATTATTTTTTGTCCCACCAAAGTTTCGTTCCACCATTATCTGCTCCGCCTAAAAGAGCTGTGGCGGCGGCTACGTTGGCACCATTAGTTTGGTACTCAGTAGCTGGAAATGGCAATCTGCGAATTTGGGTAGTTGTATTTATCAACCCTCTGCTGTTATTTACCACTACCGGAAATATTTTAGGGTATCCTGTGCGTCTAAATTCAGTCCAGGCTTCCTGCCCATCGGGATACATCGCAATCCATTTTTGTGTTATGATCTTTTCCAGGCTAGTTTCAAAAGTTGCTGTAGCATTCCATTGAATAGTAGCTTTACTCATTGCCGCGTTGGTTAAGGTTACATTGTTACCACTATTGGCTGCATCAGTATAAGCTGCCGGTAAAAGTGTTGAATTGGCAAGATAAGTATCCGCACCAGCTGCACCTGTAAGCGTGAAGGATGTGCGTATTCCTGTTTCATACATGGTTTGCGCAGTTCCACCCATAGCCCAGCCTCGTAAAGCGCCTTCAGCACGCAAAAAGTAAACTTCGGCTGGATTCATCCAAACTATGGCTGAGTTCGCCGATATATTAAGGTCAGAATAAGCACCTTCAGCATAAGTAGCTTTGTTGGAAATAGTAATACCATTTCTTATTCCACGATACGTAGTTCCTGTACTCGGCAATTTGAAATTAAAAGGAGCTCTTGGATCCGCATATCCATTCATAAAAGAATGCATGTTTGCACCCATTCTAATGTCTTTAAAATTGGCACTAATAATATACAGCGGGTGGTTGTAAGTGAAATCTGAAGCGCGGTTCAGCGCAGCAATATCTGCTGCTAATGTAAATACTCCGACAGGGTGGGCCACTGCTGATTCTGCTTCTGTTTTTGCTTTTGCAGGGTCTGCATATACAATACGCATGGCTAAACGAAGCTTAAGGGAGTTGGCAAACTTAATCCATTTAGTTACATTACCACCGTAGATATAGTCAAATTTAGCAAGAGCTGTAGCACCAGGATTTTTAGTACTAAATTCAGTAAGCACTGCAATCGCGGAATTCAATTCTTCAAAGAATTTATAATAAACATCCCGCTGACTGTCGTATTTAATTTGCGAACTTCCAGAACCAAAATTAACATAAGGTATTGGGCCATACATATCCGTAGTACGATGTAAGGCTTCTACTTTTACAATAGTCGCAATTGCAAATACTTGCGGAATAGCTGTTTGAGTTTCATTTTTAATTGTATTCCATGGATTCATCACGGAAAGATAAGACCGACTAAAGGCCTGTCCATACCATTGTGGGATCAAATCATAAGTGGTATTGTTAGAGCCTGAAAACCAGTTATTAGTTGCTCCCATATAGCCAGAGTATACATCACCTGCAAGGTTTTGCATGGTTTGGTATACTTCATCACCAAAAAATGGCTGCTGTGCAATAGGGAATACATTTTTTTGCATTTGCACAAAAAATGAGCCTACAAGGAGGTTATCGCGATCCAGCATTTCCGCAGTAGCCTGATGCTGGTTGGTATTATATTCTTCGTAATTCTTGGTACAACTACTGCCCAGTAACGCCAGTAGGGTTAGGCATATTGTTGATTTTTTCACAGAGAAAAATTTATATATCTTCATCATCTGGTGTTTTAATTAAAATTTAAACTTAATAGCAAAACCGTAACTTCTCAGACTCGGTTGCATAAAGTAATCTACCCCTTGGAAATACGTGTCTGTACTGGCTGTAAGTTCCGGATCGTAAGGTGCCTTGTTATAAAACATAAACAAGTTTCGCCCAATCAATGATACATTAGCTCCTTTTATCCATTTGGCATATTTGGCTACTGGTATATCATAACCTAACGAAACCTCACCCAACCTAATGTTTGTTGCACTGTAAGTATACATGGAACTAATACCAGTAGTACCCCCACCAACGGTCTGATAATAAGCTTGTGCAGGGATTAAAAATCCATTTACAGACGCACCACCTGCATCTCTGGCGTCAGCTGATGCCTGCGACACACCATATCCATCCATTATTGCCTGTGTAACAGACACCCCCACACCACCAAATCTTCCAGTCACCAATACACTTACATCAAATCCTTTATAAGAAAATCCATTTCTAAATCCGATATTAAAATCAGGATTAGTATTTCCCGCTTTGATAAATGTATTTTGATCAGGTAATACGGCCTGTGAAGCTGCATTCACATAAATATATCCATGTTCGTCAGTCTTCAAGGTATTTACATAAATATCCCCCATTGATCCGCCCTTTACCAGTGTATTTTTATAACTTCCAATTCCTGTTATATCCAATACATCACTTTTGAAATACAATCCTGTGGTAGGGTCTGTATAGCCATCAAGAAGTTCTTTGATTGTATTGCGATTCAATGAATAAACAACATTTGATGTCCAGTTCACCTGGCCTATTTTTTGATTTAGGGTTGCTGATACTTCAATACCTTTATTGTCAATACGCCCTGCATTAATGAATATACTGTTATAACCATATGATTCTGGGATAGTTGGATTAAACAACTGATCAAAAGTAGAGGAACGATATACAGTAGCATCAATCTTTAATTTGTTTCTAAAAAATGCAGCATTAAGCCCTGCCTCAAAAGATTTTGTCCGCTCTGCTTTTAAGTCTGCAGCCAAGAAACTAATAACCTGAGCAGAACCATTTGATAGAGGATAGGTACTTCTAGTAATTTGCCTTCTAGGCGGAATTCCCACCTCTCCATAAGATATCCTGCCCTTTAGAAAGGACAACACATCCGATTTTATCTTAAAAATATCAGTAAATATACCAGATAAACCCACAGAAGGATATATCGTAGAATTTGCGGACGTAAATGCCAACTGACTAGGTACATCTATTCTTCCCGTTACATCCAGGTATACCATACTTTTATAGCCAGCCTGGAAACTTCCAAAAGCGGATTGCATTTGATCATGATATCCACTTTGCTCTATTTTACTCTGTGAAAGATTTAGGTTAGTGTAGGTAAATAGATTTGGAACACTTTGAAGATTACCTCCTAAGCTAGAATACTCGTACTTGGTATCCTGCAAACTTACACCAAGGTTTCCTGTCAATGAAAAATCGTTTATCTGCTTGTTTGCATTTAACAATACATCAGCATAAACCTGATTGGTACTTAGATCATATTTATAATAAGCACCTGCGTCACTGGCAAACAAGCCAGAAGTGGACGCTGAATATTCTTTTAGGTTTCTGCCAGTAGTGTTATCCATCTTAACGCGACCAGTTACATTCAGCCATGAATTGATATCGTATTTTAAAGATCCTGTTAGCTGATATCTGTTCTTTTTATTGAGGAAATTATCTCTTTCAATTATCCAATACGGGTTTTGCATTTGAAAACCCTGGTCACCAAATGGCCAGTACTGGATTTTAAAGTTCCGTGTTGCATCATAGCGTTCAAATACCTGATATTTCCTAATGTCGTCACCTCTAGGAAATAGATAAATTGGGATGAGGGGGTTGAAGTACTGCCCTTGCGAAAGCATATTTCGTTCTGCAAGAGTAGTGTAATTTACACCCAAGTCCAACGTCAGTTTATCTTTCAGCAGTTTACTAGTATTACGAAAGGAGAAATTATACCTATCTAAATCATTGTTGTGTATAATTCCATTTGCATTAACCGCAGCAAATGAAAAATACGTTTGGTTTTTTTCATTACCTGTAGATAAATTCAGCGCAGTGGTTGAATTCACCCCAGTCTGGAAAAAATCTTTAGGGTCGTAGTTACTTGGTGTAGCTAGCTTTTCTCCCCAACTGCTATAACTGCCAATTTCAGATCCATATGTGTTCTGAAATTTTGGCATTACAAAAGGGCTGGAAAAAGTGGTACTGTTGGAAGCATTAACGGAAAACCCATCTCTAGAGCCTTTCTTGGTAGTAATTAAGATTACTCCATTCGCCGCCTGGTAACCATATAATGCAGATGCGGATGGGCCTGTTAATACCGAAATGGACTCAATGTCATCCGGGTTCACATTTGAAGCTCCATCTCCAGTTTGTCCCGCACCGCCAAACACATCCGTAGGCTGTGCGCTTAGCAAATCCGGCATTGGAATCCCATCAATTACATACAAAGCATTGTTATTTTGTGTTATAGATTTGGAGCCACGTAATACTACTCTTGCACTACCCCCTACTCCTGAAGAACTAGAATTGATCGTTGCACCTGCAACCTTACCAACGAGGCTATTCACAAAGTTAGCATCTTTTACTCTATTAACTTCCTCTCCGCTAATCTCTTGAACGTTATAAGTTAATGTTCTTGATTGTCGTTTTATACCCAGCGCAGTTACAACTACCCCATCCAGCTCATTCGAAGCTTCTTTTAATACAATGACTAAAGAAGTTTGGTTACCAACTGTTACCTCTGTGGTTGTAAACCCTATAGAAGTAATTACCAATACATCACCGGCAACTACGTCAATCACGAATTTACCATCGCTTCCGGAAACAGTTCCTTTGGTGCTGCCTTTTACTTTAACAGAGGCACCCGGAATGACCATTCCTTTTTCGTCGGTCACTTTACCTTCAATGTTCTTAAATTGAATAGCAGCTGAGAATTCAGGAAAAACAGATTTTTGCTTTTCTTTAATCACTATGGTCTTGCTTTCAATGGTATAAGTTAAGGGCAAACCTTTTAAACTTACAGAAAGCACATCTTCTAAAGAAGCATTGCTAAATTGCACATCCTGAAGCTTATCATTTTTAATTTTTTTTGCGGACCATAAAATATTGTAGCCCGTTTGCTTGTTGATCTCATTGAAGATCTGCTTTAAGCTTACTCCCTTTTGATGGAATGTAACCCGTTGAGCTAGCCCTGCCGCACTCACCTGCATCAATACCGCGAAAATTAAAATGGTTGTAATTTTCATAGTCAGAAAAAATTTACGGACATAATCCGGTCGGTTACAAAAATAATTTGTAAAAATTCTATACATTTGTTAGCTGTTTAAATTGTTAAGAAGTTGTTAGACACTAATTTAGGTTTATTCAGAAATTAGATCAGGGACAGTTCCAGTGTTCCTGGTCTTTTAAATAAACCATGGATGTTTAGTCCTACGGAGAATTAAGCTTCGCTTTCATATTTGGTTGTGGTTTAATTGATTAGTTTAGGTTATTATTTTATTTCTAGCTCTTATTCATGACAACAATTTTGTTGTTGTCAATTTCAAACTTAACTTCTCCTGCCTGTTCAAGCATTTTTAGCAAATCTGATATTTTAGTTGCCCGTGTAATGATCCCTGCAAAAGGCTCTCTTTTTAATTTTTCATTTTTATAAATTACATCTACATTGTACCACCTGGATACTTTATGCATAATGCTTTCTAATTCTTCATCGTCAAAACGGAAATAGCCATTTTTCCATGCAAGAGCATTTTCAACGTCCACTCGACTTATTTTAAAATCTTTTTGACCTAGAACAGACTGCTGACCAGGTTCAAGCACCACAGCTTTATCTCCTTGAACTAATGAAGTAACCCGAACAGATCCTTCAAGTAATGTTGTTTTTACAAGATCATCATCCGCGTAACTGTTCAGGTTAAAGTGCGTACCCAGCACCTCAATCTCCTGGCGACTTGTTTTTACCTTAAATGGCATTTTCTTATTATGGGCAATTTCAAAGTATCCTTCGCCCGACAACTCAACATTGCGCTCACTGCCTATAAACCTCGTTGGAAAGCGTAACCGGGATGCCGCATTTAACCATACCAAACTTCCATCAGGCAGATTGATCTGGTATTGACCTCCTTTCGGAGTTTCAATTGTATTATACAAAGCTTTTTTATTACCCTTGGCAAAAGCATCAGTTACAGAATAAATGATCTGCCCATCTGCAGCTTTACTGATTTTAATGCCAGACTGTTCAGCAAGTTCGCCGTTTGAAACATCGTTCAAAATAATCTTCCTGCCATCTGCTAGTGTAAGGATTGCTTTGTTCCCTCCCGGAACTATAGTACTACTGGAATGTTTTGCCAGATGTCTGCGTTCGGAAACTGTTTTGTTAACATATATATAAAGACCTGCCGAAAGGGTCATGATTAAAACGGCAGCAGCGGCAATAGAAGGGAAGAGCTTATAGCGCCTCTTTAAAGGTATAGCAGGCTCAACAGATTTCCACATTTCATCCTGACTGCCTAATAAATCAGCCTCTGACAAACTGGACACCTCTTCTTCATTAAGGTGGTGAAGCCAATAATTTACAATTGCCTTTTCCTGCTCAGTTTCCTGCCCCTCATTAAATTTCTTTACTAGTTCTTCTGCTTTTTTACCGTTATCCATCTTATATAATGCGGGCAATTACCGCAATTAACAACAAGACACATGAAAATGTCTGATCGGGTATCCCAAATCAAAATATTTATTACTTTTTAACCGATAAAACAAAATATCATTAAGCGGCCGAATTTTGCCTTGAGCAATTTGAGTGTTTTCTTCATGTGTGTAGCCACGGTATGTTCAGAGATATTCATTCGCTCTGCGATTTCTTTGTTACTCAGAAATTCTTTTCTTCTAAGGTCAAAAACTTCCCTCATTTTACATGGAAGTAAAGCAATCTCTTTTTCAATGATCCCAGAAATTTCACGCTCTCTGATCCGATAATCGGTGGCAGAACTTTCGCCGTCAAGGATTTCCTGTAAGCCGTTAATGTATTCACGACTGAACTCTTTGTGTCTGAATATATTTAAAATCTTATTTAAGACGCTTTTATAAAGATAACCAGACAATGTAGTTTTTAACACAAAATCGTCCCTGTTGGCCCATAACTTAACAAAAACTTCTTGTACTACATCCTTAGCCTCCTCCTTATCCTGAAGTTTTTTATGCGCATAAATAAGTAAAAGGGTATTGTAGCGGAGATATATTTCCTGAAAAGCAGTTTGATCGCCATCACGTAATAATGCTATTAAATCAAAATCGCTGTGTTGAAGATATACTGACATTGGTTAGTTTGAAACGAAATTACATAATTTTAAATTCAATATACAAATACTAATTTAAAGGCTGTTAGCAAAGCTGTCCAAATATTAAATCTACTAAAATAGTAGATTTAATATTTAAATGTTATATTTGTCCCAGCAAACAGTTCTTAAAACATATTTAACTTATCAAGAAAGACTGAGGGAAAGGCCCTTTGAAGTCTTAGCAACCTGTTATTTTACAAGGTGCTAAATCCTTCCGCAACATTTGCGGATAGATAAGATCATTTCATCTCTGTCTCTGATAAGCAGTATTTATACAATTAAACTTAAAAGACATGAGAATTTATCTAGACAATGCAGCAACTACTCCTTTAAGCCTCGAAGTTTTTGAAGCTATGCAACCCTATTTCTTTGAGAATTTTGGCAATCCATCTTCTTCACATTATTACGGGCGATCAGCAAAAACAGCTATTGACAAATCCAGAACAACAATTGCTGATCTTCTAAATACCAGCCCGGAGCATATTATTTTTACTTCTGGTGGCACCGAGGCCGACAATACCGCAATTTTGTCGGCGATTCGTGGTAATGGGATAAAACTAGCTGTTACGACGGCGTTTGAGCATCACGCGGTTTTGAATACATTAAAATTACTTCAAAGAAATGGAGAAATAAGACTAATTTATCTAAACCATGATGAACGGGGCAATCTTTCCATACCACATTTGGAGGAAATATTAGCAACAGGCGAAAAAGCCTTTGTTTCTGTAATGCATGGAAACAACGAAATAGGAAACATCAATGATATCCACGAGATTGCTGAGGTCTGTAGAAAGTACAGTGCTGTTTTCCATTCAGACACTGTACAAAGCATGGGGCAATATGCGTTTGACACAAAGGTCCTTCAGGCCGATTTCCTGGTTGGATCTGCGCATAAATTTCATGGCCCTAAAGGAATTGGTTTTTTATACAAAAGCATCAAAACTTCAATCACTCCCTTCATCAATGGTGGCTCACAAGAACGAAGCCAGCGTAGCGGAACTGAAAATGTAACTGGCATTGTTGGTTTAGCAAAGGCATTGGAACTGGCCTATAGCAACAGAGAAAATTATCAAACACACATCAGTAATTTAAAACAACATATGATTGCTCAATTACTCCGCAAAATTCCCGGCATCAGGTTTAACGGAAATTCGGCTATAAAAGAACTCAGCTTATCAACGGTATTAAGTGTTGCACTTCCAGAGACATTAAGTGGACAGCCGCCCCTAACTTATCTTGACCAGCACAATATCTGCGCCTCTGGTGGAAGTGCATGCACCAGTCATTCTACAGCTGGTTCTCATGTATTAGGAGCCTTAGGAAATAATTATGACGGCAGTACCATAAGGTTTTCATTTAGCCGATACAACACCAAACAGGAAATTGACTTTACGGTTGACCAACTGGCTTCACTTTTTATTAAGGATGTTTTAAACGAAATGAGGGCTACTGGTTAGCCTCCATTTTACATTTTTAAAGAATTCCAGTTGCTTTAAGTAATGTTCGTGCACTTGAGATAATCACCAGCACGCCTACCAGAATAAGAATAGTTTTAGTGTTTAGCTTTCCTGCTAACCTTGCTGCTATCGGTGCGGCAAGGAGTCCGCCAATAATTAAGCCTGCAATGGTTTGAATATGACTGGTGCCTAATAACACAAAAAAGGTAAGTGCACTCCCCAAGGTCACAAAAAATTCAGTTAAACTAACTGTACCAATAATGTACCTGGGTGTTTTACCTTTAGCAATTAATGTACTGGTAACCAAAGGACCCCATCCGCCGCCGCCAAAGGAATCTAAAAAACCACCAGCACCTGCAAGCCAACCTGCATGCTTAACTTTACGGGACTCATTTCTCTTTTTAAAAGCATTGAGCAAAATCCTTGCGCCAAGCAGCAAGGTATAAACTGACAAGACTGGCCGCAACCAGCTGCCATAAGCTTCACCAAGATAAACAAGTAGAGTGGCCCCTATAACTGCGCCCAGAACACCGGGCAATAATAATGTTTTGAAAAGCTTTTTGTTGATGTTTCCAAATTTGTAATGGCTAAATCCTGACGCACCACTTGAAAACATTTCCGCAGTATGGATACTTCCACTAATAGCTGCAGGATTAAGTCCTGTAGAAAGCAATACTGTTGTAGAAATCACTCCATACCCCATCCCAAGGGCACCATCCACCATTTGTGCTATAAAACCTGCCAACAGCATCCAACCAAATGCGGCGTCAAGATCCAGGCTAACGGCAAAAACTTTAAAGGCATTAAACAAATTGGTAAGCGGATAAAAAGAGGCAATAACATGACCAAGAATCATAAACCCAAGTGCAAACAAACATCTGCCGGCAATTTTGCGCCAGTATTTGGCGTCCCGTATCGAAACGTTTTCAACTGGAGTAATTTTCAGGTTTTCTTTATCCGTAACAATAACTGGTTTAGACGCTGCAATTTCTTTCATTTAAGATTAGTCCTCTAAAGCTTTATTTTTGAGGTATTGCAAATATATAAATAAAAAATAAAGACTACTCAATTGGTAGATTATAAAAGCCAGGCCATCCAGCCTGGCTTTTAAACTAACCGAATAAAAAGTATGCGATAATTAGCGTAACAATAACATTAAAGAGCTGTGCCAGCAAAAAAGCATACAAGGGCTTTTTATTTTCATTTTTAAATAAGTCTTTGAAATTGGTTTCCAGCCCTATGCTTGTAAAGGCGAGCGTAAACCAGGCATTCTGTAGATTTTTTAAGCTGTCTTTGACATTAGCCGCGGCAGCAGAAGGTAAAAAGAAAGAAAACAATAGTGAGGCCGCGATAAAAGCGAGCACAAACTTAGGAAAACGTTCCCATATCACCTTTAAGGTAGGTTTTTCTACGGTATCGGTTCCTTTAGCTGTTTTATTGTATGACCAGTAAATACTGATGGCAAAGGCCGCAATACCCAGTAGTACATTTTGTGAGAACTTTACAATCGTACTTATTTTTAATGCTTCCTCTCCTACTAATGTTCCAGAGGCCACTACTGCTCCTGTTGTATCAATGCTACCACCAAGCCAGGCACCAGTTACTTGTTGTGGAAAATTGAAATAAGCCGCGATATAAGGCATGAAAATCATCATGGGGATAGCTGTGATGAGCACCATAGAAATGACATAAGATAATTTCTTTGGGTCTCCTTTAATCGCCCCTGACGTAGCAATAGCGGCAGATACACCACAAATAGACACTGCACTGGAGATCATCATTGTCAGTTCATCATCTACTTTGAGCTTTTTACACAGCCAAAAAGCAAAGTACCAAACAGACAAAACAACAACTAGCGCCTGTATCAAACCAAGGGAGCCGGCCTTAAGTATATCAGAAAAGATTACCGTTGTACCCAGTAACACAAGGCCTATTTTAACAAATAATTCTGTAGATAAGGTATCTATAAACCATTGTGGTAGTTTAAAGAGGTTGCCAATTATCAATCCAATAACCAAACTAAAAATAACGGCTTCTAGATTTATAGATTTGATGAAACTGTTTCCAGCCAGAATTAAAGCAAATACCGTGAGGAGGTAAACAGCAGGAAATCCAATCAAAAAGTTTTTAACGGGCTTGCCTGTCACAATTGCACCTAAGGCACCCACGACTAGCACAAAGAGGAATTGAATGAATAAAATCAGCAAATTATCAGCTGTAAAAACATGTTCTATCAATGCCTGGCTAGTATCCCATTTGTAAACCGGAATAGGTAAAACGTAAAAGAAAAGGGAAAAAATTATAACAAGAGAACCGAGTATAACTACTGCCCAGTCTTCATGTAGCGCAAAACGCTGTTTTGTAATGGTCATGATATTGGTTTGTGAGGGATGTTGATGTTAAAAATATCTGTTAAAGCTTGTCTGGCCGCATGGTAACCGCACATTCCGTGCACGCCGCCTCCCGGAGGAGTGGAAGAAGAACAAATGTAAACGCCTTTAGCGGAGGTACGGTATGGTGAAAGCCGCATAGCTGGTCGGGTATAAAGCTGTGTAAGGTCTATAATCCCACCGTTAATATCTCCACCAATATAATTTGGATTATAAGCTTCTACCTGAACTGTATTCATGGTATGTCTTGAAAGTATAACCTCTTTAAATCCGGGTGCAAATCTTTCTACTTGCTGCTCTATGGCGGCTGTCATGTCTTTTCTTGAGCCATTTGGAACATGACAGTAGGCCCATGCGGTATGTTTGCCTTCCGGTGCCCTTGATGCATCGAAAACGCTGGGCTGTGCCAGCAATACAAAAGGTTTTTCTGCATGGATCCCTGCGGATGACGCCTTTTCGCCGGCAGCGATTTCCTTAAAAGTGTTACCTAAGTGCACTGTTCCTGCTTTCCGGCATTCATCTGCGATAAAGGGAACAGGATTGGATAGTGCCCAATCTATTTTGAATACGCCCATTCCGTAGCGGTAATTTTGAAGCTGTTTTTTATATAACCATGAAAACTGCGAGCCTGCAATTTCCAGTAACTGCTTAGGTGTAACATCTAACAAAGTGACCTTTGCTGAAGGGAGCTCTGCTAATGTTTTAACTATAAAGTTAGTCTGTACGGTACCCCCTAATGAAATGAAGTAATTGAGCAATGCATTTGCTACAGAAGCTGACCCACCTTTTGGGACAGGCCATCCATGAACATGGCCAACAGCAGATAAAACCATGCCTATAGCGCCCGTGGTTAAATTACTTAAGGGCTGAATGGAATGCGCGGTCATCCCGGCCCATAAGCCTTTAGCTTCCTTAGTACTGAATTTATTAGCCACACGCTCTGCAGATTGCAAAGCCGAAAGGCCGAATTTAGCCATTAACAAAGGATGCTCTGGCCATTTAAATGGCGAAAGTATATCTGCAACAAGTTTTTCCCAATCCTTAACCAGGGGACCAATCAGGTTTTTGTAAGCCTCCTCATCTTTACCTAGTCTCTCTGCTGTTTGCTCAACTGATCCAAAAAGTGCTGCAGCCGTACCACCATCAAAAGGATGTGCAGCCGCTACCCTTGGTTTAATAAATTCCAGTCCCTGCGCTGCAAGTGGTAAAGACGCAAAAAACGGCGAAGCAACGGCCATGGGATGAATGGCAGAGCAGACATCATGCTTAAATCCCGGAAGGGTAAGTTCGGCAGTTCTTAAACCGCCGCCTACGGTATCCTTCCCTTCAATAAGCAATACAGTAAGCCCTTGTTGCTGCAAGGTAATTGCTGCAGCAAGTCCATTTGGGCCCGAGCCTACTATTATCGCATCGTAATCTATCTTGCTCATTTCCTGATTTTATTTGTTGGCATTGTGAAGATATGGATTTGCTCTAATAAACCTTAACACTACTGGTTCTACCTTCAACAAGCGGATACCTTTTATCCACCCTATCCAGTACAACATAAATGGAATCTTTAAATTCATTAATCCCCTGTAAAACAATCCTGTTTTTACCTTGCCTTGCATAGCGTAAAACCTGGGTTTCCTCTTTATGGTTCTTGTTTTTATTTTGAAGGTACAGCACTTGCTTAACGGTATCGGCATTGTAAAAGAAATACCTGCGTTCTCCTGCCATACCTCCCACTTCCCAGCGCGTTACACCAAGATCCCGGTTTTTCTTTAGTTTCTGTAACTCATCCGAATCCTGTGTATTCACCTGATTAAGCTTGGCATTTTTATTCTTTGTAACCCTTAACGGCGAATAACCAATCATCCTGTCGGCAATGGCGCCCCGGTTGGTTTTATAACTTAAAGAGGACCAGGACTCAAATGTAGCATCCTGCCACCTGATAGAATCCAGAGGCGTATAGGGCAAAACTTTACCATTTAACTTAAACTCAGTTACATTATAATAACCTTTGGCACCTGTTAAACCCGGAGTGCTGGGGATATTGTAATTGTTGCCGTAAAAAAAGCCATAAGCCCAAAGTGCTGCTGCAACGGGTACAAACAGGAAATTAAAGGTCCATTTTATGCCAAAAGCAAGCTTTCTTTTCCAGGCTTCGCTGATGATGGGCTGATACCTGTAGGGCTGAATGTCTTGTTCATTAACCACCAGGTTCCATATTTTTGGGAGGTCGTACCAGAGGATGAATATCCCGATGATAGCAAAATAAGCCGCAGGTACCGCAACCCCGGCGTCGTAAGCATGATTGGCAATGGCGATGTTAAAGGTAACTACCGCTGCCAAAGCTGCACCCAAAGGAGAAGTTCTCCTGTTTAAGAGCAATAAACCCGGCAAAATCTCTGCGAAGCCAAGAAATACCGTATACCAAAAAGATACGCCTACATGCGACCAATACAATTTCTTTTCGGCCATATCTATAAAGGGGGTATTCAGCATGCCAACGGTAGGAAAAACCATTTGCATTGGAAAAGCTTTTTTTAAGCCCCAGCCTACCATTCCGTAAGCCAGGCGATAGCGTGCCAGGACCCTGATCCAATAGTATAGTTTACTGTACTGTGTTGATTTTTTATCCAGCAGGGTCCAGATAAGCCCTGCAACTACTGAGCCTGCAAACAACAAAATGAGGTTAATATAGTTTAACAAACCAAATACGCCCTCTTCGGATTCTATGGTTACAAACTGAGGTGGCCAAAAGGCAACAATGGATTGGAAATTGTGGTAGGTGATTTTTGAAAATCTGAGGTTGATGAGGTCTTCATAAAATCTGGGATACGTTGGGATACATAAAAACAGCAGATATAAAAACCCTATCCGAAAGGCTATCTTTTGGGTGTTGCTCCAATGGCCTGCTTCTTTTGCAAGGCCGGGATTTTCTATAGTGGGGTGCAATGTAGACATGATCTTTTCTTTTTTAATTGACTAAATTTTAACCGGTTTGCGACGGCCTTCAAACATCATATACTTTTTATTGATTTTTGCCAAAACCACATGAATGGAATCTTGCTTTTCATTTAATCCGGACAACACTATTGTAGAATCATTTGGCCTTTTGTACGTTAAAAAGAGCTTTTCTGAACGGTGATTCTTGTTTTTGTTTTGCAGCGAAAGGGTATGCTTCACGGTGTCTGCATCGTAATAAAAATAGTGCCGCCCGGCATAACCTGCCAATTCGTAATTCCTGTCTATATCGTGTTCATGTACATCTTCTGCACTTGAAAAATCTATTTTAACAGGCCTGTTTACTTTTATGGTTAAGGTAGACCATTTTTCAAAAACTACATCCTGCCACCTGTTGGAATCAGTTTTGGAATAGGGAATGGTATCTTTGTTGAGCACAAACTGTTGCACCCTATAATAGCCGTACGCATTGCTTAAGCCGGGTGTATGCGGAATTTTGTAAGGGTCGGTGGTGTAATTGTCATAAGCTTTATAAGCAAACAAAACCACAAACAAGATAAAGACAGAACGAAGAATTAAGCGGGTTCTTTTGAGCTTGTCACTAGTAAACTGATACCGGAACCGGTTTGCCTTTGCCGGAACTTCTCTAACCAGAAGATCAAATAAACGTGGGATATCATAAACAAAAAGAAATGCAGCCAATACAACAATAAAAGTACTCAATACGGGTTCACCGATGTCATAAAATCCATTTGCTACAGCCACATTACCTAAAAAACCAAAAATTAAGCCTACACCAAAGGTCACGGTCCGTCTGTTGAAAAGTAAGAAAGCTGCGAGAATCTCTACAAAGCCTAAAAACGACTCATACTTTGGCGCTATACCTACCGTTTGAAAATAAATTTTCCAGGCAAAATAGTCGCCATAATTGGTAAGTAGGTTGCTTAAAGAAGGATAAGGCATTTGTAATGGAAAAAACTTGATGAAGCCATAAGTAACCAGCACAAAAGCCAGCCTATACCTTACCAGCACCCGTAGCCAGTAGTACAGTGCCCTGTATTCCTTGCGTTTTGTATCTGCTTTTGCCCATATGGCTGTTCCAATTGCAGCCAGCACAGCAAATAAAGCCCAGTTTATAAAACTGCCAGCATACCATTGCTGTTCCTGATTTGTAAAAAACTGAGGCTGGTATTTACTCAGCTCAAATAAATCATGAAAGTGCAAATGAAACCAGTTGATCGTAAATAATTTGTGGTAAAACTTCCAGTCAAGGGGAATGATTTGTATGATTAAAAAGATGAAGAAAAACCGGAACAGGTTTTTCTCATAACCTTTCCATTCCCTGCTTTCTGCAGTAACGCTTGGATTGATAATTTCGCTCATGATCAATAGCTTAATGTGAAGAATTAATTTTTACCATAACCCGGGTTCTGATCTAATGTAGGATCTGCCAGGATTTCTCCGGCTGGAATGGGAAAAAGGTATTTATCCGGATCGTCCAGGTTAAATACAGCTAGTGCCCTGCCAGTCCGTACAATATCAAACCACCTGAAAGGCTCCAGCGCAAACTCTACACGACGTTCATTTTCTATAGCAAGTAAAATCTGTGCCTGGCTAAGTGTATTGGGTAATGCAGTTACATTTGCCCTAAGCCTAACGGTATTGAGGTCATCAATGGCACCAGGTAGATCTGGAGTGGTTTTTAGTGCCCTGGCTTCGGCCCTGATCAAATAAAGTTCTGCTGTGCGAATGAGGTATCCGGCAGAGGTATTGGTTGGATAGATTCCGCCGATGAACTGACCAGAAGCATTTCTTACTGAAAGCAGTTTCCTATCCCCACCAACCGCCGGGTCGTTCAGCAAATTGTGGATTTCTGCTTTTGGTTCTAAGGCCCTGTTGCTGGTGTTCCATTGCGCATAACCTGCATTTACATCATTTACACTGTAAGACAGTTCTAAAACAGATTCCGATGTTCCAGCTGCAAGTGCAAAAGGTTTAATCAGCCTGTAACTGGTATTGGCAAGTACCACATTTACATCCGCTTCGGCCTCCGCATATCTTTTTAAATACAGGTATAATCTAGCTCTTAAAGCATTAACGGTAAGTTTCCGTGCCCTGTTTCTTACTACGGTAGCAGGCAACAAAGGCTCTGCCGTATTAAGGTCGGCAAGCACCTGGGCGTATACTTGTGCCTGTGTGCTTTGTTTTACACCCAGTTTGTCTGCCACCACTGTGGTTGGCGTTAGGAAGATTTGCACATTTCCAAATACCCTCGCCAAATCAAAATAAGAAATGGCCCTGATGAAATAGGCTTCACCCAGCAACTGGTCTCGTAAGGCTGCAGTAAGTGAAATATCTGTAACAGCAGGTACCTTTTGTATAATGTGATTGGCGCGGTTAATGGTATTGTAAAAGTTACCCCAGTAAGTAGATAGAAAGGCAATATCTGACCTTAAGTTATAATTGATAACGTTTAAATCTGTCTGTGCGTTGTTCAAAGACCGGATGTCTCCACCAGATTGTAAAATGGTATTTTGAAAGCCGCTGCCATAATTTAAACTGGCCAATGAGCGGTATGCTCCCCTCACAGCCGCTTCGGCAGATGACTTATCATAAATGGTATTTTCATCCGGTATGGTATCGTATGGGGTTTCTTCCAGAAATTTCTCGCAGGAAATAGCTGTCATTGATAACAACAGGATAAAAACAACGAGCTTTTTATAAGGTATATTCATGATCTTTAGATTAAAAGGTGATGTTTGCGCCAAATTGAATTCCTCTGGGCTGTGGTGGCGTAGCCGTATCCAATCCGTCCAGGTTTTGCCCTGAACTGCCTGAACTCTCCGGATCTGCACCGCTGTATTTTGTAGTAATCCATAAGTTGGTACCCAATGCATAAAACCTTACCCTATTTAGGCCAACTTTTGAGCTGATAGCGGTTGGAAGGGTATACCCAATGGTTACCGATTTTAGCCTGATAAATGAACCATCTTCCAGATATCTGCTATTTTGTTCGATGTTGTAATTGTTACCCACACTGGTTACGCGGGGGGTATTGGTGATCTGGCCTACCTGTGTCCACCGGTCTAACTGGCTTGCCAATATAGATCTTGATGCATCTCTGGTTCCACCGCCTTCAAGAATGTATTTATTGAAGTTAAACACCTTGTTGCCATACTGATAGGAGAAAAATAGGTTGGCATCAAATCCTTTATAAGAGAAGTTATTGGAAAACCCACCGAAGAAATCCGGAATGATATTACCCATCAATTGCCTGTCGGCAGTAGTCACAGTAGTACTTGCAGAACCGTCTGCACGCTCAAAAACGGCATCGCCTGTTTGCGGATCTACGTAGAGTTGTTTGTACAACCAAAAGCTACCTAACGCGGCCCCTTCTTCTGTCCTCCTGTATTCACGGGCCTCAAAAGTAATGGGGCTAACTAATTTTTCCGCTTTATTTACATTTCTGGCAATATTGAAGTTGGTAGTCCATTCAAAGCCTTTGGCTTTAATAATTGTTCCTGTTAGGGAAAACTCCAGTCCTTTATTGCTTACCTCTCCTGCATTGGCCAAGGTACTTGAATAACCGGTTGACTGTGGAACTGGAAGGTAGAGCAATGCATCTGTAGTGTACTTATAATAAGCGTCTAAATTGATGTACAAACGGTCTTTGAATAATCCCAAATCAACCCCCACGTTATAGGTGGTAGTTTTTTCCCATTTAAGGTCTGGGTTTTTCAATTGTGCAGGTGCTACACCAGGCTTTGGCCCACTGGTTAAATCGTCAGGATAGGCAGCGGATCCTGACCAGAGCCCTAATGCTGCATAATCGTTAATTCCATTCTGGTTTCCGGCAGATCCTGCACTTAACCTCAGCTTAAATTCGGAGATCGATTCTACATCCTTTAAGAAGGATTCTTGCTTAATCCGCCATGAAGCACCAATGCCCGGGAAATAACCCCAACGGTTGTTAGCACCAAACTTTGAAGATCCATCTGCTCTTAAAACTGCTTCCAGGTAGTATTTACTATCCAGATTGTAATTTAACCTTCCAAAAAAAGAAGCAAGTGTAGACTTAGAGCGGCGCTGGTCGGCAGTCCTTACCGAAGCAGCAGAAATTTGCTGAAAGGAATTGTTAGGAAATCCCTGACCTACCAACTGCGCAAATTCCAAATCTGTAGTCTGAATACTATTTCCAAGCAAGACTGTGATATTTTGTCTTTCATCTAATGCTTTATTGTAAGACAGTGTTTGCTCATTTAAAAAGATGGTACTGGTGGTTAGCACATCTTTTCGATACCCTAAAGGGTTAGGTGCCCCACCAATAATAGTTTTATCGCTAAAAAACTCGCGTTCATTGTATTTATTGTAATCCAGTCCAACAGAGGTTTTAAATTTCAGGCCCGTGATCACATCCACTTCTACAAACTGGTTTCCGATGTAGCGTACACTGGTAGTAGAAATATTGGTGATATCAGTATTGGTCAGGTTGTCAATATTTTCATAAATAGATCCCCTTGCCGCAGTACCATCTGCATTGTATAAAGGCAAATAGGTTGGATGGTGTAATGCAGCAAGCAGATGCCCGGCTTGTTGCCCGGCACCGCCCCTCACCTGCTGCCTAAAAGTGCGATAAGCCCCATTACTGGAACCGAAAGTCACTTTATCACTTAATTTAACATCAAGGTTCAATTTAAAACTTGCGCGTTGAAAATCTGCAGGTTTTAAGATCCCTTCCTGATCGGTATAACCTGCACCAATATTGTAACGGATCTTTTCGCTTCCTCCTTGTACACTGAAATCATAATTTTGAACCTTAGCGGTACGGAATACGCGACTCAAACGGTCATAAGTCTGCTGATCTTCAGGATTTCCACGACCAGCAACGCCATTGATGACTTCCGAAACCGGGCGAAATGGTCTGTTGGCATAAGTCTGATTTAAACTCGGCCTGTCAATTCCAGAATTGATCCATTGCTCGTTTACCAACAAGGCATGTTCCGGCCCGGTAGTCAACTTCCACAACCTGTCAGGGTCTGCTTTCTGCCAGCCCTGCGAAACCTCAAGGTTATACTTTGGCTTGCCTGAATTGTAGCTACCTCGTTTAGTAGCCACCAAAATTACCCCATTAGCACCCCTGGAGCCGTAAATAGCTATAGCACTGGCGTCTTTAAGTACTTCGATACTTTCAATATCGGCAGGATTAATGTCGGCCAGGGGCGAGGTCTTTTTACCACCAAGGTCTAAGGTTGATAAGGAGTTGTTGTTTACAAAAACACCGTCAATTACATACAACGGCTCATTACTGGCATTAATGGAGGCTGTTCCGCGAACCTGAACTTTTACACCTTCGCCTGGAGAACCGGAGTAAGTACTCACCTGTACACCTGCGGCCCTGCCTTGTAACTGTGCATCAAAGCTAGCTACCGGAACTTGTTTGGTTTCTATTGCGCTAATTTTTGATACTGAACCTACAACGCTTTTACGCGTTTGGGTTCCATAACCCACCACTACCACATCATTTAGCTGACTTGAAATCTCTTTTAGCGTAATAACTACTGGGCTCCCATTGGCGGTGTATTGTTTTTTCTCGTAACCCACCGACCTTATTTCGAGTATATAGGGGAATTTTTGACCTGTTACAAAATCAAACTCCCCGTTACCATTAGTTTGAACGGTATGTGTGGTACCGCTAATATGAATGCTTACCCCTGGAATCCCTTGTTTGGTATCTTCATCAATCACCCTTCCTTTAAGTGTAGAATTGATCAGCGGAACCTGGGCTAAAGAAAATAGCGGTAAAATCAGGAATAAAGGCAGTATGTTGCTCCAAGACAACACCTTCTTTAATAAAGAATACGCATGAATATGCCTATCCTTTTTAAAATTTTGCATAACTTTAAAAAGTTTTAATTAATTATTCGATTGGTTGAAACAGGCATACAGTAGTGATTGGCGTTGCATACTGATTGCCGTTTATAAAGGCAGGGATTAACATTCCTGCCTTTATCATTTTAATAAATTTAAAAGGGAATGTTATTGCATAGCACAGCAACAACAACAGGCAGACGATTCTGCCATGAGGTAGGTAATTTTTGGAGCAAGCTGGTTTAGTAGGTGTGTTTTCATTTACTTAAAATCTATTCATTCAATGATATGCAGCAAATTTAGTATCATTTATTAGAATAACAAATTAAATCTACCAAAATAGTAGATTATACACGAAATAAAACTATTTTGAATAAATATTAATCAGTACGTATGGTAGACTTTCTAACAATAAGCTTGGGTTTGATGCTGACAATTTTTGAAACAGCAGGTGTTTCTGCCCGTTCCTGATCCTGAAAGTACAGGTTTGCCACCGTCCTCCCCATTTCCACACTGTACTGATCTACCGTAGTGATAGAGGGACTACTAATTTCTGTAAAAGGCTCGTTTGAATATCCGCAGATCCCAAGCTCATTTGGTACGGCAATACCCTTTTTTGCCGCAACTTCCATTACACCCAATGCAGAGAAATCTGAAGTTGAGGCAAATATTGCATCAGGAGGCACCGGTAAGTTCAACAACTGTTCGGTAGCAGCAGCACTAAGTTCTTTTGTCCATGCATTTGCCCGCATCAGTTCTGGTATTAAATCTTGACCCTGTTCTTTTAAGGCCCTTAAATAGCCCTCCTTGCGTTGTCTAAAAATATCTAAATGTTGAGGTCCTTCAAGTAATGCTATTCTTTTGTAACCTTGTTTAATCATATGGCTAACAGCTTCGTAAGAAGCTTGCTCATTCTCATTGATCACTTTATAGGTCTCCAGGGCATCTACCACCCTGTCAAACTGAATGAGGCAAATGTTATGGTCCAGAACCTGTTTAAGATGGTCATAGTTCCCGGTTTCTGCCGCAACAGAAATAATTATACAGCCAACATGTTGATTAATTAGCGTGTTTATACAATCAACTTCACGTGCATGGAGCTCATTAGACTGACAAATGATTAAGTTATAACCCTTTTTATAGGTTACCTCTTCAAGGCCAGCTATTATATTAGAGAAAAAATCCTGATTAATTCTAGGGACTACTACCCCAATGGTAGGATTGTTGCCTTTTCTTAAGTTAGCAGCCAGGGCGTTATGCTGATAATTCATTTCAGCAGCAGTTTTAAGCACTAATGCTTTAGTTGCTTCATTGATTTTACTGCTGTTGCTTAATGCTCTTGATACAGATGAAGCAGCAAGATTAAGCTTTTGAGCGATGTCGTATATGGTTGTTCTTTTTTGACGCTTCATATTCCATGTAAAAATGCAAAAAAATAATTAGGCAATCGATTGCAAAATGAAAATAATATCCTACATTCGTTTTATCAAAACCAATATATGTTATTATTAGGAATAGACATCGGTACTTCATCTATTAAAGTTTCTGTTGTTGAAGCAGATACGCAGAAAGTAGTTGTTTCAGCACATTATCCTGAAGAGGAAAGCTTAATTACCGCGCTGCAACCAGGTTGGGCTGAGCAGTCGCCCGAAATGTGGTGGAATTGTATGTTACAAGCATTTGATCGCTGTAAGGCATCCAAAAAATTTGAGGCTAAGGACATTACTGCTATAGGCATTGCCTACCAAATGCACGGGCTGGTGTTGGTTGATAAAGATCAGAACCTATTACGTGATAGCATTATTTGGTGCGACAGCCGGGCCGTAACTCTTGGGAATGGCGCATTTGATACCTTAGGACAGGAGTTTTGTTTATCACACCTGCTCAATTCTCCCGGCAACTTTACCGCAGCTAAACTGGCTTGGGTTAAGCAAAATGAGCCTGAATTATTTGCAAAAGTGGATAAGTTTATGCTTCCGGGTGATTTCATTGCCATGAAATTAACTTCGCAAATCACGACCAGCATCTCTGCTTTATCTGAAGGAATCTTTTGGGATTTTAAAACCAATAGCATCTCTTCTGAATTGATGGAATATTATGGCTTTGACTATAACCTGATTCCTGAGGTTAAGCCTGTTTTTGCAGAGCATGGTAAAGTAGATAGCAAAATTGCCGAACTTACAGGTTTAAAAGCAGGTACACCGGTAACTTATAAAGCGGGCGACCAGCCAAACAATGCTTTGTCTTTAAATGTATTACAACCGGGCGAGGTGGCCGCGACGGCTGGAACTTCCGGTGTGATTTACGGAGTGAGCGACCAACTGGCTTACGACCCACAATCGAGGGTAAATACTTTTGCACATGTAAATTATACAGAAACAGAAAAAAGACTTGGTGTATTGCTCTGCATCAACGGAACGGGGAGCCTAAACCGCTGGACTAAAAATCTTTTTAGTAATGCCGTAAGCTATCAGCAAATGAATTCGGCCGCTGAAAAAATAAATATAGGTGCAGATGGACTTCAGGTATTGCCTTTTGGAAATGGGGCTGAACGCATGTTAAACAATAGGCTTGTGGGGGCACATTTTTGCAACATTGACTTGAATTTACATACGCAATCGCACATTTTCCGTGCGGTACAGGAGGGAATTGCATTTTCTTTTAGGTACGGACTGGACATTATGCGTTCTAACGGCCTAAACCCAAATGTGATTCGTGCGGGCAAGGCTAACCTGTTTTTAAGCGACTTATTTTTGGAAGCCTTTGTAAACAGTACTGGTGTACCTGTAGAATTGTATGAAAATGATGGCAGCGTTGGCGCAGCCTTAGGATCTGGTATTGGCGCAGGCATTTTTTCTGCCCCTGCCGAAGCTTTTAGCAATGTTAAATGTTTGCAACTCATTGAACCTACTATAACAACAGCCTATGAGCCGGTTTACCAGGAATGGCTAAACCTTTTAAATAAACAAGATTAATTAAACCATAATATTAAAAAGTATGACAAGTGTAATTACCGGAGAAAAAGAATTTTTTAAAGGCATAGGTCAGGTAAAATTTGAGGGTGTAGATTCTGACAATCCTCTTGCCTTTCGCTACTATGATGAAAACAGGATTATTGCAGGCAAATCAATGAAAGACCACCTGCGTTTTGCAGGTGCATACTGGCACTCTTTTGTTGGCAATGGAGCTGATCCTTTTGGAGAACCTACCATCATTCATCCCTGGAACGAGAAAGCGGATGCTGTAGAAAGAGCAAAAGATAAAATGGATGCTGCTTTTGAATTTTTAACTAAAATGAACCTTCCTTTTTATTGTTTCCATGATGTAGACGTTGTAGATTATACTAATGATGTAAAAGACAATGAAAAACGCCTGCAGGCATTGGTAGCATATGCGAAACAAAAACAGGAAGAAAGTGGTGTTAAATTACTTTGGGGCACAGCTAATTTATTCTCTCACCGCAGGTATATGAATGGTGCTTCTACTAACCCTAATTTCCACGTATTGGCACATGGTGCGGCCCAGGTAAAATTTGCACTGGATGCAACTATTGCCCTTGGTGGAGAGAATTATGTATTCTGGGGCGGTAGAGAAGGTTATATGTCTTTACTAAACACCGACATGAAACGGGAGCAGGAACATTTGGCTAAATTTTTACATGCCTCAAAAGATTACGCCCGCAAACAAGGATTTAAAGGAAATTTCTTAATTGAACCTAAGCCTTGTGAACCTTCTAAACACCAATATGATTACGATTCGGCAACAGTAATTAGTTTTCTGCGTCAATACGATTTAATGGACGATTTCAAATTGAATTTAGAGGTAAACCATGCTACTCTTGCTGGCCATACTTTTCAGCATGAAGTTCAGGTTGCTGCTGATGCTGGTTTACTTGGGTCAATGGATGCCAACCGTGGTGATTATCAGAATGGATGGGATACCGACCAGTTCCCTAACAATATCAATGAATTGGCAGAAACCATGCTGATCTTTTTAGAAGCTGGTGGTTTACAAGGCGGGGGTATTAACTTTGATGCGAAGATCAGACGGAACTCTACTGACGTGGCAGATTTGTTTTACGCACATATTGGTGGAATGGATACTTTCGCAAGGGCTTTGATTGCGGCCGATAATATCCTTCAAAAATCGGATTACAAAAAAATCAGAACAGAAAGGTATGCTTCATTTGACAGTGGTGCGGGTAAAGATTTTGAAAATGGTAAACTGAGTCTAGAAGATCTAGCCAATTATGCTCATGAGAATGGCGAGCCTGAAACTTTAAGTGGCAAACAGGAATTGCTGGAAAACATTGTAAACAGATATATTTAAATCCAACTTAATCTCTCGTTGTTATGCTCCGTCCTCTTGACAGAGCTAGCGACGAGAGATCTATTCATTCATTTGAAAATAGATCTCTCAATCGTTCCTCATTTCGAGATGACGTTTAGTTGATCCTAAACCAATCGTAATCTACATATCCAGAATCGTTAATCTTTTCAGGTCTGGTTGCAAATAATCCTAATTTTGCACCAATCCACTGCCCTTCCTTGGCTTCAAAAGCCGCGGCAACATTTGTGAAGTCTTTTCCGTCTTTACTATAACTAAACTGGCATACGCCACCTTTACTTACCTGTACCCTCAAATAAGCCTCGTTACCATTTAACTTTGCTATAGTCTTTTCTACTTCTGCTTTGCCCTTGTCTGCACCATTACAGACAGAATAAACGATAGCAATACCAGATTTATCACTTTTTAAAGCCAAACTTGCGTAACTTCTCCCCATAACTATTAAGCCTGTTTTTTCATTTTCCAGTTTAGGATTGGGCATAAACTTTAGTTTGGTAGTTGCCGTAAATACTTCTGTAGGAAACTTTTGCAACAGCAATTGCGGTACATCCCAATAATTTTTGGCGCTGTCAGGTATTTGTTCTGTATACAACCTCAATTTACTTGTAGCGGCGCTTGCAAAAGCCCATGTTGCTTTTGGATTAGCCTGCCACTGCCATTGCAAACCTAATACGTTACCATCAAATTCATCACTTTCTGCAGGTGTAGTAACGGGCCAGCTTTTACCAACATTTGGCTTTTTATAAGTCCTTACAGGTTCTCCAATTCCATCACCGTCTATATCCAAACCAATAACCGGCCAATCCTTTACCCATTTCATGGGCTGCAGGTGTACTACCCTACCGTAAACAAATTTATCCTGAAAATGTAAAAACCAATCTTCTCCAGTTTGGGTAGTTACCCATGCGCCCTGATGAGGCCCATTTACCGAAGATTTCCCTTGATCCATTACTACTTTACGTTCATAAGGCCCATAAATGTTCTTAGACCGCAACACCAACTGCCAGCCAGTTGCCACACCTCCCGCCGGGGCAAAAATGTAATAGTAACCATTTCTTTTATAAAACTTTGGGCCTTCTATTGTAGGATCCAGTTCATGCCCATCGTAAACAATGGTTCCCGATGTAATTGTCTGATCTCCCACAGCATTAAGTTCCTTTACCGCAATTACACTTTTGATTCCTGCCCTGCTGCCTGCATAGGCATAGGCCAGGTATACTTTTCCATTGTCATCCCATAGCGGACAAGGATCTATTAATCCTTTACCTGGCTCCACTATTTTTGGCGCTGACCATGGGCCTTTTGCATCCTTAGCCTTAATTACATAAATCCCAAAATCAGGATCAGGATAGTAAATATAAAACTCATTGTTATGGTAGCGAATTGAAGGTGCCCACACCCCATTTCCATGCTGTGTTCTTGCAAAATGTTCAAATGGAGGCTGACGGGTTAGTGCATGTGTTAGTATTGTCCAGTTTACTAAATCTTTAGAGTGGAGAATAGGCAGGCCTGGTACCGCGTCAAAACTGGAAGCAACCATATAAAAATCATCACCCACGCGTATCGCATCAGGATCTGAATAATCAGCATCCAATACCGGGTTTTTATACTTTCCGTTTCCTAAATCGGCCACCCAAACCTTCGATGTGTTGCCTGTGGTTTTGATGGTAGATTGGGCATGTATATTTAGCGTTGCACTTAAAACAGTTAATGCAGTGATTGAAATAATTTTAAACATTCTACTTGTTGTTTTCCGGATTCCATAGGTCACCGCGATTAAAAATATTTGTTAATGTATAATTTGCTACTTTTTTTAAATGTTTTGACCAGGCTACCCGCTTAGCAGTATTGACACCTGCTCCGGTACTACCATACTCTGCATAATAGGCAGTTCTATCTTTATCCGGGAACATTGCATCACCTTTCCAGGCATTCCATCCTTCTGGTACAATATGCGACCCCATTTCTGTGCGAATGAAAACTGTTTTGGCATATGGCCTCCAGGGCCTTCCAAGAAATACTTTATCTACGCCAGGCGCAGCAAGGAGCTTGCAGTCGAAGAAAACGAAGCCAAACTTTTGGTTTGGCCTGGTGGCAGCCGCTGTAATGTATGAGTTTGAAAGACTTTTTATGGTGCAGCTTTGAAATACTGCAGTAGCTTCTCCAAAAATAAAATCTGTGGTGCCTTGCAAAGAACAGTTGATATAATATTGCCTGCTACCCTCGGTTGCCGCATACAAAGTATCCTGATTACCCAGCAAATGGCAGTTTTTAATAATTACCCGGTCTCCTTCTACATGCAGGGCTACGGCTTGGCCTACCCTTCCAGAAGTATTTTCAATGGTCAGATTTTCTGCTTTAAAATCATTTCCCAGTACCAAAACAGTATAAGAGGTATAGGTGCTAAATTTCTCCAGTCCAAAAGCATCTTTTCCATTAGCATAACTTTTACCTGAATAGTCTGCATTTGTAATGATTGTACTGTCTGGATTTTCCCCAATCAATGAGATGTTTGTTTTCCAGGATGGAATAACAAGTTTTTCATGATAAACGCCTTTTTTAATGAAGATCTTTACTTCTTCTTTGCCCAGATCGCGAACCGAATTTACCGCTTCTTGTATGGTTTTATAATTGCCTGTGCCATCTAATGCAACATGAATGACAGCAGGATATTTTATTTGCTGAGCATAGCCTGAAATTGATACCATCATCAAACAAAACGCTGCAGCAAGTTTAAAAACTATTTTGCTCATTGGAAAAGGTTATATTGGTTAACAATTGTACAAACTTTAAATCAGCTTAAGCAGATAAGCAGCATTAAAATCTATGCAATCGATACCAATGGCGATTACATCTCCTTAAAGGCGCATTGAACGATCTGTGGGTATGGTTTTTGTGAAAGCCTGAGGCTTCAATTGATATATTTTTTCAATCACTTTAGCTGATTTGCAGTAATGTCTTTTACCAAACTATTGATATAAACTTCAATATTGGTATAACCTGTACTTAGATTTTTGCCCTCAGCATTTGCCTTTTTAGGATCCAATCCATTTTCTATTTCCCAACTATCTGGCATACCATCTGCATCGGTATCTAAAAGTGCAGGTAAAGAATTTAAAAGCGGCCAGCCCCCTACATCGGTTTGAGAATCTATAATGCCTTTTTTACCAGTCTTGGAGCCATTAAATGTCACAGTTCCATCTTTCACTTCTGACATGATGCGGGTATCAACCTCATCTCTTTTTAAGCTGGCGCCTCCATATAGCAGCACCGCATTATATGCCTGTACTGCGCTATGCACAGTTATTGCTTCTGCTTCAAAAGGCGAATTCATTTTTGCCAATGCATAGTTTGCATCACCCAAACCTGATCCTTTATCCATACCGCCATTCCAATTGTCTGCAGTAACCGTTGCATTACCATCAACATAATTTCCAGATGCATAAAACTTACCATAACCAGGCCCATATTTAGCCAGATCGGCCTCCATAGAGATTTCCATGATCCTGTTCCTTTTAGAACTTGTTGTTCCCGGCCCAGGTTTATAATAATTGGCTACTAAATTATATTGTCCGTTCTCCCCACCATAGGCACTGTTGCTACCCCAATTGTAAATTACGTTATTGCGGTAGTCAACCTTATCTATGCCAAAAGGACTACTGCCTGTTCCGGTACGGTTACCTCCATCAAACCTTGCATTTCTACTGTTATGATGCGCCAGTAAATTGTGATGAAAAGTCGCGTTCGTTCCTCCCCAAATTGCGCCGTATCCATGGTCATCTTTTTCATGGAATGACTTGTTCAAACTCTCAGAAAGCACACACCACTGCATCGTAAAATTTTTATTGGCATAAAATGAAGAACACTCATCAATTGACCAGCTCATGGAACAATGATCTATAATGATATTTTGATGATATCGTCCCCAAAGGGCATCCTGCTCATTTCTGGTTAAATCTCCCATTCTAAAACGCAAGAAACGTATAATTACATTGTCTGCATCGACATTCATTTCATAATCCTGAATGCAAATTCCGTCACCTGGTGCTGTTTGGCCGGCAATGGTGATGTCTGCATTTTTTATCTGAATGCGACTGCTTAGCTTTATGTTTCCAGAGACTTCAAATACTACGATTCGTGGCCCCGATTCAGCAATGGCTGCTCTTAAGCTTCCTGCACCAGCATCATTAAGGTTAGTTACCTTGATTACCTTGCCGCCACGGCCGCCAGTAGTAGACTTACCAAATCCTTCGGCTCCAGGAAATGCGTAAGCAGTTTCCGACACAGGTGGTTTTGTAGTGTCTTTATTTTCTGTTGTCGAAGGCGAAGCATCAGCTGCTTTTTTCTTTTTGCAATTTGTGAAACCGAAAAAAACAAGCAGTACGATAGAACCTACAATAACTCGATTGAATGTCATAGCAATAATTAATAAACAAAATAATTAGTCTTTAAAGTACAACGGGATGCAAATTGCATCCCGTTGCTTGTTATTAGAAAAGATTACAATCTCCATCTGGGATCTCCAGAACTGGATTTTCCAGCAAAAGTATCATCTTTTATTTTGAAATTTTTGGTTGCTGGCGCTGTAAATAAAGTTGCGCTTGTTCCGGTGTACGGGGTTATCCCAGGAATAAGATTTCCAGCAAATATCACATCAGATGCCTGATAATTATTTGAAGTTGTTGGCGTTGTACCAGCCCTTATTCCTCTTGCGGTTCCCGCTGGTGAATAGGTTTTTGCTAGTATATTATTCTTGAAAGAAAACCCGCTACTAATAGTTTGTGCATTGTAATCAATCAAATATCTTGTATCTGCTATTACGTTATAAAAGGTATTGTTATCAATCGTTACTGACAATGAGGAAGCAGCGTTGTGAAGGATTAAACCAAATCCCAAATTAGAAAAAGTACTATTAGTGATGCTAATGTTATTGATTTTGCCCAAGGCAACATTTGAATTTATAAATGCATAACCACTACTTGTACCATTATCACTAATATCTTCTATGATACAATTGGTGACAATAAAATTATTAATTGTCATCACATTTGTAGACTGCAGGCGCATTGGGGTATTCGTGAAATGCCTGATTAAACAATTTTCGAAAGAAACTTCTTCAGTAACAGTTGGTACATTTTGGTTAATGATATACGCGCGTTTGGTAGTTGTCTCGTCCCCCTTTGCATAACCACTTAATTCGATATTCTCAAAATGTAGTTTCCCGCCAATAGTAGGAAGCATAATTTGATTAAATGAAACAATCGGTTTGTTTGTTGCCACTTCTCCGATGATACTAATATTTATTCCACCTGGAATAGTTACAGTTACATCCGAATTGTATTTTGTGCCTTCCAATATAACAAACCTTGTACTTGTGGTTGCCGCCTGAATCATTGCAGCAAGATCATCTGTTGCGGCAACATATACAACATCGGCACCAGTAGGTAATTCCGCGGTAGTTGTAAATATTTTAGTCCCTCTAACAGCAGCATTTAATGTTAGTACAGCAGTATAAGTTGTTTTTGGTGTTAATCCTGTAATCGTTACTTCACCAGCTGCAACTTCTAATGCCGTTACTGTATGCACAATATTACCCGGATTGACAGTCAAAGTTGTCGCTGCCTGCCCAGCTGGCCAATTTAAAGTCACTGATCTTGCCGTCAATTTTGCAGGAACAATATCCTGAAAAATTTGCTCAGTTTCTGTCGTAAAAGTTGCTGTAACATATTTAGAATCTCCAACGTCCTTACCAACCGCCTTTAGACGTACGGAATAAGCTGTAGCGCCGTTAAATCCAGTTACGGTATAAGGAGCCTGACTAAATAAAACACCTTCAACTTTTTTTACTGGGGTTCCGGAAAAATCAAGAGTTCCATTTGCAAAAAATTCAATGGTATAAGAGTCTGCATTAGTTACTTTGTTCCACGTTAGGCGAGCACCAGTTTTGTTTATGACAACGGCAGTTAACCCAGTTGGAGAAAATGCCCTATCTACTTTAAGCGTGGTAATTTGTTCCAATTCATTTTCCTTACAGCTTACCAATCCTATTAAGAGCAGTAAGAAGAAAACGCCTGTTTTTATATTATTAAAATTCATAAGATGATGATTATAAACCTAAATTTTTGTTATTTAACAGCCCGTTTGAGTTGTTTAAAAAGACTTGCCATATTGGCCAGTACTGCTGTAGGTTAGGATCTTTGATAAATAAAGACTCCCAATATGATGTAGGCTCTCCAGAAGAAACCATTGTCCATGTTTTATTTAATGTATAAGATGCATCTGGAACGCCTGTTTCGCCTGGGTTTAAGCCATAAATCTGAACCGTTTCTCCATCAGCAAGCGTTTTGTAATAAATTTTGGTATTAACAGTAGCATATTTACCTTGCCTGTTTTCAAGTTGAATCAATTTAGTCTTTGCTTCGTTCAGTTTTGAACTTAACTTATTCCAGCGGATCAAATCAGCTTTTCTTAACATTTCTCCAACAAACTCTAATGCCCTTTCGTTTTCTATTGCAAGTTGAAAAGTAGCATCAGATACAGTAGCAGCTGTCATAAATGTGGCGACTTTTGCAGGATCATTTGGAAATGCACGGTCACGGATCATTTTTAAATAAGGAGCGGCAGCGTCATGTCCATCTATCGCATTCACTGCCTCGGCAGCCATCAATACCACATCAGCATAGCGCATATACATCCAGTTTAAACCATCATCATTGGTATTGGTTACCCTTCGCTTCATCCACTCGTAACGATATTTGCCAAAATATTGACGACTAAGGGCCGAAGGAACCTGTATCCCATTTGTCCATTCATAAGAAACTATTGAAACATCCCTTCTCACATCACCGGTTTCATATTCATAATACATGATTGGATTTGGCCCATCATTTCCTCCTCTCGCTTGTGCTGTATATTTATCAGTAGTTGTATGCCTTACACCAAGATCAAAAATTACCCTTCCTCTGTTTTCACTAAATGGAATCTCCCATATAGATTCTAAACCAGCTGCCCCGGCTTCTTCATTCAATTTTACAAATACATCTTTAAAAGCAAGCAGTTTCAAACTTTTGCTATCGATAATGTCAACACATTCTTTTTTTGCAATGGCGTACATTTTAGCACTAGTTAGATCAGGATCCGTACTTAAACGAACGGTACCATCCAAACGCTGAGCATAACCACACGCACCTAAAGCCAAACGAGCTCTTAAACCTTTTGCAAATGCTTTACTTACATGCTCAACTGAACTGGTTTTTGCATTGCCATTTGGCCATGGCAGGTAATTTTGAGCCTCAGCTAAATCTGCCAGTAATTGTTTATAAATCACATCGCGATCACTTCTTGGCAAATAATTAGTAGCCAGTTCAATTGGTTCAAAACGTGCCGGCACATCGCCCCAGCCTTTAATTAGGTCGTTATATAAAACTGCTCTTATTGTTAAAACTTCACCTAAAATCTGAGCCATCTCTGGATTTGCAGCTATGTTACCGTATTTTCTAAGACCTGAAACCGCAAGATTGGCTCTTTCTATACCTTCGTAGAATTTTGCCCAGGCATTATTATCAGTATTCATTTGTCCATTATCTACATTGGTATTGTAATTGGATAATCTTGCCTGTTCACCTGTAGTTGATTTTAAACTGTTATAAACCTCAACATCAGTATTTATACCATAATTTACCAGATAACGGCCACGGTAAGAATTGGTTTCACCAAATGACTGCAGAATTCCTGCTACAGCAGGTTCGGCCAATGAAGGTGTTGAGAAAACAATAGACGGATCTAAAGCAGACTCATTTGGAGTATCAAAAGTGCGTTTACAACCGCTTCCTAAGCCAATTGTGATTACCGCGGATAGTATATATATAATCTTTTTCATGATTCTAATTTTGATAGCTATTTAAAAATTCACATTTAAACCAACTACATATGTTTTACTTTTTGGATATGCAGAATAATCTACCCCTGGGGTTAGTGGGTCTTTCCTTCTGGTTGATACTTCAGGATCAAATCCAGAATAATTTGTAATCACAAATAAATTATATGCTGAAGTATAAACCCTTAGGCTTTTCATTCCAAGCTTTTTAGACAAATCCTTACCTAAAGTATAACCAAGGGTTAAGGTTCCCAATCTCAGAAATGATCCATCTTCTACAGCCCAGTCTGTAAGTACATATTTAGACATATATGGCGACCAAAGTGTGGTGTTGGCATTCATTGCTTCTAATTCCGCGCCATCGTTGCTAATCGTTCCATTAGCACGCAAGTTCGTCCATCGTGAACCTGTTTCCATTACCGAAATCATATTTCTAGAATTATATTTACTGGTAGAAGTATATTCAATTTTATTGGCGTTATAAATGTCGTTGCCATAACTCCAGTTAAAGTAAGTACCAATATCGAAGTTGTAAATTCTTGTATTTATAGAGAAACCACCAGTATGTGAAGGAGTTGCGTTACCTATAATTGTTCTGTCAGATAAATTAATAACTCCATCTCCATTTAAATCTTTTAATTTCATTGAACCCGGTCTTAGCGTACCAATCATATCAGTTGCGTTCACTACGCCGGGTTTTCGTTGCCAGGCTGATCCATTATAAGGAAGAAAATCAGAAACATTATATCTTCCATCGCTTTGATACCCAAAAATCCTTCCTACAGAAGCACCTTCTTCAACTCGATAATCTTCGCCAATTTCTGTGGATGCCCATCCAGAAGTCCCTGGATAATTAGACAATCCACCTAATGATTGTACTTTATTCTTGTTAAAACTAATATTTGCATTAAGGCTTAAATCAAAGTTAGTTTTTCTAACCGCATTCCAGTTAGCAGAAAACTCCAGACCCTTATTTTCTGTTGCGCCTATATTGCGATACTGGTTATCATAACCACCGCCCCCTGTTAAATACAAGAGGAGTAAGTCTTTTGTCTTATTTTTATATAGGTCTATTGTACCAGTAACCTTCGAATTAAACAGGGAGAAGTCTAAACCAATATTTCTGGTAATTGTAGTTTCCCATTTCAAATCGGGATTGGCCTGAGTTTTATTAGGTGCTAAGAAGTTGGCATATCCATTTGTATAAACAGGCGTTGAAGGGTCATTTGGAGCGAATAATTGAATAGTCTGGCCAACTGGAATATTGTTGTTTCCCGCTGTTCCGTAACTAAGTCTTAATTTTAAATCATTTAACCATGACTTTGTGTCATCCATGAATTCCTCAGCAGAAATTCTCCAGGCACCAGAAGCAGATGGGAAATACCCCCAACGGTTTTTACTTCCTAAAAATTTAGATGAACCATCTGCTCTAAAGGTAGCACTTAACAGATACTTTCCTTTATAATCATAATTTGCCCTGCTGAAAAAAGATAGCAAAACATCATCAGGGCTAAACACTTTCGCTGATTTACTTTCTTTACCTTGTCCAGATAGTTTACGTGTAGCATCAAAATCATAGGTGGCAGGAAATCCGTCAATCTGTGTAGTATGTATTTCCTGTGCTGTTTTAATATATTCATGCCCTAGCAGGAAGTTAAGGTTATGATCTTTGCCTAATAACTTCTTAAAATCATAAGATAGTGTATTGGTATTTCTTATTGCATTTCTGGTTGTATTTGTAAAAATAACTGCTGGTAGCCCCGGGTATAATGCAACGTTATTAATTACAAAGTAAGTTGTACTACCGTAGTAACGGTCCTGTTCATTTTTATACCCATCATAACCAATTTCGGAACGCAGCCTTAGTCCATCAACAATATTATAGGTTAATGCTCCGCTTAAATTGGTCATCTTTCTACGAATTAGCTGATCATTGTCATAAATCGCATCAATTGGATTATATAGATTGAAATTCGGATCAGTAACGTCATTATCCGTTAAATCTCCAACTGGAAAAGCAGGATAAATCATAGCGTACTTTAATCTCGAATCTGCCGATGATTTCTCGTTTTGCTCGTTAGCTCCACCACCTTCTGTTTTAGTATCTGAATATCTAACACCAAAATCAAGGGTTAATTTATCATACAATTTATGATTTAACTTAAAATTCATATTATGCCTCTGATAGCCAGACCCAATCATTATAGCCTTGTCTTTCACATAACTATGACTTAAACTGAATTTAGTTTTCTCGCCACCGCCACTAATGTTTAAGTTTTGATTGTAAGTGGTACCCGTACGTCCAAAAACGATTTCCTGCCAGTCATTTGGAACTACATTACCATATAGGTCAATATCCTGGTAGTTCCCGAAATACTTTGTGTATTCATTTGGCGCATTTGCCAACAAAGAGCGCTCATATTGAAATGTTGCATAATCCAATGGAGTCAATACATCCAATTTTTTTGCTAGTTTTCTAATCCCTGTAAAAGAGCTGAAACTAATGGCTGTTTTTCCATTTTTACTATTTTTAGTGGTAACCAAGATTACACCATTAGCACCTCTTGATCCATAAATAGCAGTAGACGAGGCATCTTTTAAGATATCAATTGATTCAATATCCGCTGGCGCAATATCAGAAATAGAAGCAACAGGGAAACCATCTAAAATGTAAAGTGGTGTATTGTCACCGGTAAGCGATCCGCCTCCCCTTACCCTAATGGTCATCTCCGCATCAGGAGAGCCTTCTGTAGAGGATATATTCACACCGGCAACTCTACCCTGAATGGCCTGTAGTGCTGAAGAAACCGGAGCTGCTGCAATTACGTCGGCAGTTACAGAAGATACCGCACCCGTTAAGTCCTTTTTCTTTACTGTTCCGTAACCGATGTTTACCACCACTTCGTTAAGGGTATTTACATCTTCAGCTAAAGAAAAGTTAATTTTAGTTTGTGTGCCCACCGTAATCTCGGACGGCTTATAGCCTACATAGCGGGCTACCAATACAACAGTGCCTGTAGTAGGCACCGCGATTTTAAATTCTCCTTTCGTATCTGTACTTACTACTACGTTTGTACCTTTAACGGTAATACTTACGCCAGGAATGGTTTCGTTGTTTGATTTGTCTGTGACTTTTCCAGTTACTTGTCTTGTTTGGGCTTGAGCAGCGCCAAAAAAAGTCAAAAATAATGAAAACAGGAGTAATGTTCTCTTCATACTTTTTAGATTAATCCCAAGCCTCAGCTGGGGAATATTGGTTATAATATTTGGTTATCGGAAATACCTTGGGCGTACTCCTTAAGCAAGTGTACATTGTTTTTTTTAATAACGTATTCAATAGGAATACATAAATCTGTGCAATCGTTCCCGAGAACGTTGCCATACTATTACTTAAAAATTTTTATAAGTTTAGTATTAACCTTATCTTGCAATAATTCATTATTGATTTGTAATATACCTCATTATTTTATAGCTGCTATTCATGTTTGAGCCTTCTACTTTAAAAGACATTGCCAAAGCCCTGGGGCTTTCAACCTCCACTGTTTCAAGAGCTTTAAGAGATACCCATGAGATTAGTGCAGAGACAAAAAAGATAGTACTGGAGTACGCACAAAAAATAAATTATTTTCCAAACCCGATTGCACTAAGCTTAAAAGAACGCCGAAGTAAATCTATTGGTGTAATTGTAAGTGAAGTGGCCAACAATTATTTTTCACAGGCCATTAATGGTATTGAATCTATTGCTTATGACCGGGGCTACCACGTAATTATCACACAAACACATGAATCTTACGATCGTGAAAAAGTAAATGTTCAGCATTTAGCTTCCCGCTCTGTAGACGGGCTTCTGATCTCTCTATCCTCTGAAACAAATGATGTTACGCATTTAAAGAACTTGCATGACCGTGGTTTACCCATCGTATTTTTTGATCGGGTGGCCGATGAAATAGATACCCATAAGGTAATAGCAGACAATGAAAAAGGAGCGTATAAAGCTACCGCCCAACTCATTAGTCAAGGCTGCAAAAAAATAGCTCATTTAACCAGTTCTGAGCATCTTTCTATCAGTATTGAAAGGCTGAAAGGCTATAAGCAGGCCTTGAAAGATCATGGCATACCTGTAAATGAAAATTATATTAAACATTGTCCGCATGGGGGCATGTTTCATGAAGAGGTAGAAATTGCAGTTAAAGAGCTGATGGATTTGGCAGATAGACCTGATGCCTTATTTATAGCGGGCGATCGGCTTAGTATGGGTTGTTTGATTGTTTTTAAAACCCTGGGCATCAAAGTTCCCGAAGATATGGCCATTGCAGGATTCAGCAATTCTGATGTTTTAGATCTATTGAACCCTTCTTTAACCTCTGTACGTCAACCTGCTTTCGAAATTGGACAAATTGCTACAGATATGCTGATTAAACTGATAGAAAGCAAATATCCGGTGTATGAGTTTGAAAAGAAAGTTCTGGATACCAGCATGTTTATACGTAACAGCACAATTCTATAATACTTATCTTTTGTTTCTAGTAATCGTCATCCCGCTCTGTAGGGATGACGACTCCAAAAATATATTAATGTGCGTCTTCTTCAGGCACGTGGAATGAAGATCTGGAGATCATCTTCCAGTCTCCTTTTTCTTTCTTCCAAATCTGTACAATACCAAGAAAAATATGCCTTGGCACGCCGCCATCATTGGTATCGGCCACTAAAATGTGTCTGGCAAGTGCAATTTCACCTTCCAGTAAAAACTTAACAGAAGGATGTACCAAATCAATTTTAACAAAATCAGATTTCTTGGTACTAATTGCCTTTATAAATTGCTCACGGGTTTCAATGTGCCCATTAGAGTGTGTATAATAAAGCTCTTTTCCAAGCACACTTTCCAAACCTGCTTTATCTCCGGCTATCATGGCTACCCTTAATTTTTCAATGCCTGCGTTTACCGCAGTTTCTTCCTTGCTTATTACAGGCACTTTGCTTTGTGCCTGTGTTAAAATACTTGCTGTCATTAGTAATACTGTTGTGATAATGGTTTTCATAATTCTTTTAATTTATCGAAGTCAAGTTACCAAAAAATGGTATAAAGTGCAGTTAACATCACGATAATAATAAGCGCACCGATTGCAAAACCCGGAGAGGTTTTAAACATCTTTGTATCTACTTCCAGACCTTTAGGAACTACACCCCTTCTATTTTCAATGTTGGTAATGATACTCATTCCTATAATACAGAGTAAGAATACCAATCCCATTCTGTCCAGGAATGGAATTTCAAAGATTCCGTTATTATCAAAATTAGGTTGATATAAACCATACGGGGTTAAAAAATCCAGGTTTACCCAAAGTGGTAAAAACTTAAGGACAATAGAAAATATAAAGCCACCTATGGTAGCAAAAAGTGCCGCATTTGAAGTGGTCCTTTTCCAGAAAAACCCTAAAATAAACATGGCAAAAATTCCAGGAGAGACAAAACCAGTATATTCCTGAATGTAATTAAATCCTTGTTTACCCTCGCCCATAAGCTGCTCTCCGATAATCAGCGACATAATTACTGCAAGAATAATGGAAATGACAACGGTAATCTTACCTACATTAACCATATTGTTTTCGGAAGCATTTTGGTTAATGGCTTTTTTGTAAATATCTAAGGTAAATATGGTAGCGATACTATTTGCTTTACCCGCAAGAGAGGCTACTATAGCCGCAGTAAGTGCAGCAAAAGACAAACCTTTAATACCAAGAGGCAATAAATTCAACAAACTCGGATAGGCTTTATTTACATCTACAATACCCTTTGAATCCAGCATTTCGGTATGGAACATGCCATATTTTGTATACAAAACATACGCTGCAATTCCAGGCAACACCACAATTGCAGGCATCAATAGCTTTAAGAAAGCAGCAAATAAAATTCCGCCCCTTGCTGTTTTTAAGTCAGCGCCCAGGGCACGTTGCGTGATATACTGATTACAACCCCAGTAGTTAAGGTTCACAATCCACATACCGCCAATTAACACCGAAAGACCTGGTAAACTGATATAGTTGCGGTTTTCTTTGTCAAATATCATATGGAAATGATCATTGGCTTCATTATGCAACAAGGTTAATCCGTTCATCACCCCTACCTGCCCGGATTTAGTAGCCAGTAGATCAAGCGCGATATAGGTAGCAACTAATCCACCCAGAATGAGGAAAAACACCTGTATTACATCCGTGTAACCGATAACTTTCATACCGCCCAGCGTAATCAAAATGGAAAACACTGCAAGCAAAGCTATACAGGTAAAAATATCTACTCCAGAAATGTTACTTATGGCTAAGGCTCCAAGGTATAAAATAGACATCAGGTTGACCACAATGTACAACATGAGCCAGAATATAGCCATAATCATAGCTACGGTACCATTGTAACGCTGGCTAAGAAACTGGGGCATGGTAAAAATCTTATTTTTAAGATATACCGGAATAAAAAAAACAGCAACTACAATTAAGGTTGCTGCTGCCATCCACTCATAAGTAGCAATCGCTAAACCCATTTTAAATCCGGAGCCGCTCATTCCAATAAATTGTTCGGCAGAGATGTTTGATGCAATTAAAGAGGCGCCAATGGCCCACCAGGTTAATGATCCTTCTGCAAGAAAATAATCTTTAGAGTCTCGGGTGGCAGATTTCTTTTTTCTGTAAACCCAAATCCCATAAGAGGATACAATAATAAAGTAGATAAAAAATACGACATAATCGTACGTGTGTAATGTGTTCATCAGTAATTTGATTGGTTAGATTTTATAATTAATGCGCTGAATATAAGCGGATTTTTTGAGAATACCATACCAAATAAGAATATTACACAAATTAGTGTAAAACTCACACTATATCTTCCTCCTTTATAGGCTTTATGATCATTCTGAGCGAGTGGTCTTTGGTGAAATAAGCAACCATCCAATGCCAGAAAGTTCTGGCCCTGTTTGCGTAAGTAATCAACGACATTAAGTGCACAAATAACCATGCCATCCAGGCAATGAGTCCGCTTAGGTGCAAGTTTGGCGTCACCAGGTCTGCTACAGCTTTGTTTCTACCAATAATTGCCATGCTACCTTTATCAACATATTTAAAAGGCAGCAGCGGCTGGGCCGTAGCAGCACGCTTAAAGTTCTTAGCCAGGTTTTTACCCTGCTGTATGGCAACCTGGGCAAGTTGTGGGTGGCCCTGAGGGAAATTAGCATCTGTAGTTTGCAGACAGGTATCACCAATGGCATAAATATTTTCCATACCTATCACCTTATTATTGGCATCCACCAGCATACGTTTTCCCCTGCCGTAACAAGTAGAAGGTATGCCGTCAAATATCTTAGCGCTTACTCCCGCAGCCCAGATCAGGTTTTTGGACGGAATGGTTGTACCGTCAGATAAAATGACCTGGTCATCTATAAAATCATCAACATGGGTACTCATTACAAGTTTAACACCCAATTTAGTGAGTGCCGCTGTAGTATATACCTGAGATTTCTCACTCATAGGCGACAGCACCATTTTACCTCCATCTACAAGGTAGATCTCTCCACCTTTACCTGCAAGTTCAGGATAATCCTTGCGGATAATTCCCATCCTCATTTCCGCAAACATACCAGAAATCTCCACGCCCGTCGGTCCTCCTCCAGCTACTACAATGGTTAAAAGCCTTTTAATTTCCTCCGCATCAGTAGAAATAGTGGCTTGCTCTATCCGCATCAATAAGGTATTGCGCATCTGTAGAGCGTCGCCAAGGGTTTTCATAGGGATAGCTTGTTTCCTGATGTTCTCGTTTCCAAAGTAATTGGTTTCAGCACCTGTAGCAAAAACAAGCTCATCGTAACTTATTGTTCCATTGCTAAGGATAATTTTATTTTCCTCAGGAAGTATTTGTTTTAAAACGCCCAGCCTGAAACGCAAATTCTGTTTCCCGGCAAACAGTTTTCTAAAAGGGTAGCTGATACTTGCTGGCTCCAGAAACGAGGTGGCCACCTGGTAAATTAGGGGTGGAAAGAAATTATAGTTATTTTTATCTACCAACAACACATCAAACTCCTGATATTTTCCTAAAGCTTTGGCCAGGTTTACACCAGCAAAGCCGCCCCCTACAATAACTATCTTTTTACGCATCATATTTAAAAATTAAATCCCAGGGAAATGTACGGAAGTGCCCCTTCTTTAGAAGCACCAACCACGGCCTGGATCAGAATCAATTCTGCAGGCACAACATACAATCCACCACCGTAGCCATAATGCCAGGTATTAGAAGATTGTCCCTGTTCCCAAACTCTTCCCACATCGTTAAAACCTACTATACCCACTGTACCTGGAGTAATATAAGAGGTAAAATCAAATAACTTTACACGCAAATCCAGGTTATTGTATAACATACTTTTTCCGGTAAACCTATTGGTATGAAAGCCCCTTAAGGTATGAACACCACCCAATTGCATTTTCTGGTAAAAGGTAGGCTTTCCAAATGTGGTTCCTGCCCCCACACGGTTTGCAATAATAAATCCGGAGTTGCCTGGATTGAGGTAAAAACGAAATTCTGTATGTGCAGCGCCATACGTATCGTGGTTCCCGTTTACCTGTTTTTGTCCGGTAACTGAAGTTTTCCAGAAAACGCCTTTTTTGGGCATACTAATATTATTCCTGGTATCGTAAGTAAGTATGCTGACCAAACCACCGTAAATCCGGTCAGCAAAAACAGCCTCATCAGGATTACTTGTATCAAACTCCTTCAAAAACCTTTTTGCATTTCCATTGCTGCTACTGGTATAATATGAGCTGGCAACACCGGCCTCAAGCCGTAAATCTGAAGCGATCAGGCGACTAAGTTTAACATCTGCCCTTAAGTAATCATAGCGGTTCCGGTAATAGGAAATTCCACTATTGCCTTTATTGTCCGCATCTCCAAATGCTGTTTCATTTCCAAAACCAAAGAAGTTACTTAAATTATTTGGGCCCAACAGATTGGCATCAATTTTTAAATCATTTTCCCCTACGGCCTTTTTAAAATCAGCTGCATACGTCAGGATAAAAGATTTTCTACCGGTAGAGTAATGCGTCCAAAACTCCTGTTTAAAGGCATAAGGTTCTTTTCTAAAACCCTGCTTTTGCCAAATCAATCCGGCGCCAAGCTGTAAGCCCTGATCTATATTGTAATTAAGTTGAAAAAGTGGTCCAAACTGATCAAATACAAAGCTTTTTTTGTTGTATTGGTTTACAGTGGTATCTGTTGATAGTTTCAATTTAACAGATCCAGGAGCGGGAAATTTATTTTCCTCGTCAGATCTGTCGTAAACATATTGTCTGGATTTGTTCTTTAGCTGAGAATCGACACTAAACTCATCTACATCATCACCGCCAACCATCCTTACCTTTATTTTAGATGGCTTTTGCCCTGTAACCTCAAAAACATCTTCTCCTGCAAAACCATATAACCTAATTTCTTTCGTTAGCCCTTGCTTAAAAGTTCTATGGTAAATGGTACGCCCGGTTGTCCCATCCTTTTTAATATTTTTAATCGTCAGCTCTATATCTCCGTCATCTTTATGCCTCAGCATAAATTTCTCCCTTTCATCAGAAGCAGGAATTTCAACGGTATGTGCCAGAAAACGGTAATATGCTAATGCAATCTCTTCTAAATTCCTTAATCTTCCCGTTAAGGAAACGGTTACTTCCGCCCCATTCTGCTTTAAAATTACTTCAGGCATTAAAGCAATAGCTTTTTGGATCAATGCCGTACTGATGTGCTCTTGCACATAGCTGATTTCTTTTTTCCAGTCCTGCTCATTTAAACCATTTAAAAAATAGCGGTCAAAGTAACGCGCATTAAAATTCCAGCCTTTTATGTCACGGATATTTTCGCTATAAGGCTGCAGGTTAGATTTTAACCATTGATGTGAAAGTACCCAGGGAAAAATACCAGATGTTTTATAAAACACCTTATCTCTATCTCGTGGAATGGGCGTATATAACGTTACACCATCCTTTTTTTCCGGCAACCAGCGCCAGTTGTCCTCGTGCCGGTCCCAATCGCCTACAATAAAATCAAGTAACCTGGCCCTAAGTACCAGCTTTTGATCCGTTAAATGATCATTATCTTCCTGCAATTTCCGTTGTACCTTTTCGGTATTGTCTGTATCATCAGTTTCTGCTAAGGCACGTTCTTCAAACAGGTAGGCAGAATTTGCGAAATCCTTCCGGTGCTCCATCAATCCCGGATCATCCCCAACATAAACAATTTCTGGATTGGCATGGGGTAAATGAAGTGCATCAGCCAAAGGCGGAACCACCAGTGCACCAAAAGGATGTCCGGTAGAAACCTGGTCCTGCACAATATTTTTCGCTATCGTTGCCCTCAAATTTTCAGGCAAAGCACGTTCCGGATATTTCTGAATGGTGCGTAACACCCATTCCTTACCTCCGGCATCTTTAAAACGTATAGAACGGGTTTGATTGCCACCTCCAAGCTTTACAATGGTTAAACCACCACGCTCCTTTTGTAGATTTAGCACCCTCATTTTAACCGGTGTAGCCCAAAGCTTACGGTAATTCTCTCCTAAAAAATCCCGGTGTAAAGATGTTACCTGATCATATTCAGGCGCTATGGCTACCGTAATGGAATCTGCAGGCATGTATTGTGCACTGGCCAAACCAGGTACAGTAAGCGCTAAAACAATACCACAAATTACATTTCTAAATTTCATATTACCACTTTAACCCTCAATGCTTTTAATCCCTCTACACCTTGTAATTCTTCCAGGTCCAGATGCTCCACATGCTCTTCCAGCAAACCTTGTTGCTGCAGTGTTTCAATATATCCCATATATTCCCTGGCTTCCCAATGGTTAAAATAAACAATAGCAATTTTCCCTACCTGGGTTAATCGCTCCTGCGAATGCAATATATGCACCTTATCAATTCGCTTTTTAACCATTTGATACCTGATGTTATAGCTGCCTTCTACATCAAAACGCTGTTCATCTGTTCTAAAACTAATATCTATTACTTTTTCGTATACAAAAATCAGTTGGGTGGTAGACAGTTTTAAGGGCAATTCGGGCATCAGTTCATGTGTGGCCTTGGTAATGTTGGCAATTCTCTGTAACTGCATCAACCTAAATCTCGACAATAAGTCTGCCGGCATGGGCTGTTGAGGTGCAATTGATTGCCCCAGATACATGTCAAACTCTACGCCATCTGTTCTGAATTTCTCAAAATATAGGGGGTATATCGCCTGAAGTTCAGTATTAAATTCATCCAGCTGTGCATTCACGGCACGATTGATCATCTGCATACTCAGTTCATATTCAGACCTGTTTTTGTAGATTTCGCTCCCCGCTGCTGTACGCTCAAAATACTCAGTAACCAATTGCGCAACTTCAGGATGGGCGGTTTTTAGAAGATTAAGGTAAAGCGGAAGCTGTCTTTGCAGGTAATCTTCAATTTTGAGGATCTCCCGGTCAGAAAGTTCTTCAAAATCTTTGTAACCCCAAATTTTTGAATGTGCGGGAATCTGCTCTTCTAAACTGAGCTCAATGTTATCTTTGATGCCTTCCAGGGTTTTTTCCAGAATTTCAAAATGCGTATACAGATCCTTACGGATCACCAGATTACGCTCCAGACTCGAATTTCTTATGTCAACTGCTCCATAAAAGGGATGTACATCTTCAAAATAAATAGACTCTACAGGTAAGTTACGCTCCCTTGCCCCAGAACCGATATACCGGTAAGCTGCTTCATAAAAACGCCACCTAACAGAAGACTGAATGGAAGTAAACTTATCAGTAAGCACAGTGATGATATCGTAATTAAAATCGGTAATGATATTCTGGAACAACTGCGCTAGTAAAGTCGTTGCGGGTTCAGCTTTTGAAAGCGTTTGACTTGTAAATATATGCTGGTTTTTACTATACATTTCCAGGCAACCAACCAGTTTACCGTTATAATACAATGGTACCAACGCATAAGCCTTAATCCCATTTTTAGAGAGTATTTTTAGCAATGGATACTTCAAATTTTCCTCTTCGCTTGTAATGTCCGGAAAAATCAGCCTTCTGGGATTTAAAACATAGTCTTCCAATAACTGCTCATAATCCAATTTCTCCTTTTTTGCCAGGTCAATCACAATACTAGTAAAGCCTGAATGATCATGGGTAATCATTTTTCCATTAATCTGCACATAAGGCAGCAATCCAAATTCAATCTCATCACTACCAACAAGCGTCTTTAATGCTACCGAAAGGTGATCGCTATGACAGCCTACATTACACTCATGGTGTTCAATGATGATGTTTTTAATGGACTCAAGAGCATATTCACGGGTAACATCAGTAAGTGTGATAACGGAAATGCCTTCTATAGAGAAATCTTCCAGCGGCAGCAGGTGCTGCAAAATCTGCAAGGCACTACGCTCATCCTGTAAATCATCTTTAAAAGTTTCCAGACTTAACACTGGCAATTCCTTCAGGTTTTTGATTTCCAAAAACCGGGTATCAACATCCAGGTTGTAATGCTTCAATAAATGCGTATCTGGGTCAATAATGGATTTGATATCGAAAAGTGCCGTCCTGAAAGAAATATTGTAAAACTTTTTTAAAACAATATCATAAAAGTTAAGCAACGTACTTTCCTTAATTTTACTCTCTGAAGGCATCTGTAATCCAGATTTTAAACTCCCGGTTACCGGATCCAACAATACCTGGTAAAACGCATCGCTTCCAAAATAAATACAGGGGGATAAAGGAGTACTTAAAGCCCATAGCTGCTCCTCCTCATCATTTAAGATAGGAGAAAGCGCGGTATAAATCAATTCAAAAAGCGCCGAATAACGGGGGGCATCCCCGGCCAATATAGGCCCCTCCAGTTCGGGATATTGATGAAAACGGTCAAGTATGTATTTGTAAAAATTTACTTTAGCAGTTCGCTCTGTTTTTACTTTTTCTGCAACAAAGTCCATAAAAGGCTTTAGAGAGAATTTTGCCTCCAACATTGCCGGCTTGGTTCCGGCTACTACGCCTTCAGGATTTAAATCTAACGTGATTGCCTGCATTTCCTTTTTTGATACACTGTGTTTAACAGCTGGTGAGATAAAAATGTTATTTAGCCTGGTACTTAAATTTTAAGATGTTGCCGCTACTCAGCTCATCTCCTTCATTAGAGATGTACAGGTTCCGCTCTTTGTCAAAAGCAAGCCCTTCTGGCTGGTTAAATATAGAAGAATCTAAATGGTGTACACTTTTAACTTTCCAATCGGCTGTAGCTACCAACAATAGTTTATTTACCGATGATAGAATGTACCAATCTCCGGTATGCGTATCACGACTTAGTGCTGAAGCTTTTAGGCCTGTTTTCAAAATAGCCTCTGTGGCAATCAATTTACTTAGGTCCATCGCAAACTGACCTGAAGAGATGAGTTCTTTTTTCGCCGCATTCCAGGTAAAGATAGAGCCCGACATACTTTGGTCCTTTTTATCGTCTTTACAATTCTTACAAAGCAAATAAATTTGGTTGGTTTGCTGATCAGCATATATGCTTTCATACTCTCCCTTAGGTAAAATATCCTTCCATTCTTTAAGATCTTCAATATCTTCTTTTACGGCTTCAGCAAAGGGAAAAACAAAAAGTGACCCATTACTTTTTAACACCATTACCGTTTCATTTAGAATTGCCACATCTTCATAATCTCCCTTTTCACTAAAATTAGCATGCTTTTGTTTCTTAACACCCCATGCTTGTCTAAACAAATCGCCATCCTCATCCTGGATGGAATATACCGTATCGGCATCATCATGATGAAATGCGATGCCAGAAATCTCCAAAAGGCTTTCGGGCATGTTAAATTTCTCAGGGTTGTTTAAGTCATATCCTGCCGGACTGCTGTATTTCTTTTCTTCTAATTTGCAGGCGAAAAAAACGGAAAGTAAAGCGGCTATTACCGATAATGTAAATAGTTTGTAGAATCTTTTCATAACATTTGATAAATAGCTTCCTGAGAACGTGGCTGTTGTTCTTCTGCACCAGCAATCTCATTTAGTTGCAAGTTAATCATTTCCCTAACAGTATGTTTCAATTGTGGATCGATAACAGGAAAACACACTTCAATTCGGCTGTAAATATTCCTGTTCATCCAATCCGCAGAGCCCATGTAAATTTCTTCGTTGCCTCCATTGTTAAAAATAAATACCCTCCCATGTTCCAGATAGCGGTCTACAATTCGATGCACTGTAATGTTTTCACTCTGGCCAGGTAGCCCTGCTGCCAGACAGCAGATACTGCGAACAATCATCTTAATTTTTACACCAACATTGGAAGCCTCATACAATTTGGAGATCAGGATCTTTTCTTCCAGGTTATTAAGTTTAATGGTGATTGCAGCTGGTTTACCTGCTTTTGCAAACTCCATTTCCCGGTCAATCAACATCAAAAACTTTGATTGCAGGTTAAATTGCGCCACCAGCAACTGTTCAAAATCAATATGATCTTCTTTCGAAGGCTTTTTCTTTCGCTTAGCCAAAAAGCCAAACAAAGCTTCCAATTCTTTCAAGATATCCTGGTTTGAAGTAAACAGGATATGATCTGTATAAAAACGTGCAGTAACTTCATTGAAATTCCCGGTCGCCAACAAGCCCAGGTATTGTGAACCTGAGTCGGATTTCCTTTTTACTAAGGCTACCTTTGCATGAACCTTTAAGGTATTTCTGCTGTAAATAATCTTTACACCGGCGTCCTTCATCTTTGATGCCCATTTTATATTGTTGGCCTCATCAAATCTTGCTTTAAGTTCCAGCATTGCCGTTACCTTTTTACCGCTTTTTGCTGCAGTCATCAGCGCAGTAACTATTTTAGAAGTCGTAGCAACACGATACAATGTACAGTAAATCTCTTCCACATCCGGATCACCTGCGGCCTCATTAAAAAATCGCAATACGAGGTCATAATTTTGATAAGGTGTGTGGACCATAATATCCTGACGCAACATCGTCTCTAGTAATTTTTCTTCAGCAGCTAAGGTTACTGCGTCTTTTGCCGGCCATTCTGGGTATTCCAGTTGTTTATCTTTTAAAGAAAAACCAGCTAAATCCTTTAAATTGTGGTATGCACCGCCTTCAACTATAGAGGCCTTATGTAAATTTAAGGCATACACAATTCTGTACAAGTGCCGCAATGGAATCCCCGGTTCGCATAAAAAGCGGGTAGCAACGCCATAATCACGCCTCGCCAGTTCCTTTTCAACAGCAGCAATGATATTTTCATCCTGTTCATCCTCAATATTTAATTCCGCATCTCTGGTTATTTTAAGGTTATAGATGCCCCTTAAAGTACAATCGGGAAAGAGGTGGTTTACATGCTGGCGGATGATGTCATCTAGAAATATGATGTACTCCCGGCCTTCTGCTTTTACCGAATACAATCTTGGTAATACATCTGAGGGAACATTGATAAATTTCAATCTTTCATTATCAGATGCATCGGTTAAAATAACGGCTTGGTATAATTTGTTATTTTCCGCAAAAAAAGATGTTTCATCAAGCTCCAGGTGTACCGGGGCAATGTGTGCAAGTATGTCTGTAAAAAACAGCTTAGCCACTGCCTCCTGCACCGCATCAGGCAGAACCTTATTGTAAATCCAGTTCACCTTCCTGGCTTCCAGTGCTGGAATAACTGCTTCTTTTAAGATCGTGCCAAATTGGTTTAATTGTCCGTCAATTTTTTCCTTTGCCGTTTCAAAAACATTTCGATCCTCATTGCCAGTGCTAAAATTATCTAATGCCATTAAAACAGGCATTCTTACCCTGTAAAATTCATCCAGGTTTGAAGAATAAATGGATAAAAATTTAATGCGCTCCAGCAATGGCACATGGTCTTTAGCGGCCTCCAAAAGCACACGGTGATTAAAATCCAGCCAGCTTAAATCTCTGTTAAAAAATACCTGATCGGTCATGATTACATTGCAAATGCCATAGCCACAATAAATGCCAAAACAGCCGTAACAATGCCAAACATAAATACATTGTAACCAGCCCTAAGCAACCTGTATTTGCGCCCCAGAACTACACCTTGCCCATACACATCTTTAATGAGTGTACTGTATAAAAACGGCTTATCTTCCATTAATGCGCCCATACCTGCTTCATAACTGGCCAAATCCATTCTGTAGAAATTACCGAAAAATAAAAGGTTCACTTTTTTAGCCTGCAACTCATCCTGGCTAAAAGTTCCCGGAGGAACTGAAGGGCGTGTGGCTAGAATACAAAATACCATTGTGGTAACACAAATGATCAGCAACAACAATGTAGGTGCTATCAGGTGCGGGTTATCTTCCAGCTTCCTTAGTAGGATGCTCAAAATAACAGATAAAATGATCGAATTGGTCTGAATCATAATATGCGCCTTATTATCGGCCATATCACTCAACCGCTGGTTATTTCCTGAAGTAATGCGAAACATAGTTTCTATGCCTTTTTCAGGACGATCATTGTCTTTCTTTTTTTCTTTCTCTTTCTTCACGGGTATTTCGATTTTCTCAATTACAGCTGGCGATACAGCCGCCTCTGTCTGAACGTCTTTTTCTTTGGCTGCAGCCTTATCTTTTAACTGCTGAAGGTTCCTGGCTTTTCCATCATTCAGTTGTTGCTGTGCAAAATCTGTGTGGTAATGATGCGCTTCAAATAATAAAATGGTCTTATCACGCCAAGTGCCCTTTTCTATATTTTTACCACAAAAGGCTTCAGCCTCTTTGCGCATGGTTTTATTTCGCTCCTTAAAACTCTCGCTGCCCAAATGATATAAGTCGGCATCACAAACAATTTGTTCCAGCAGGTTGTGCGGTTGCTGAGGCATTCTGGTTGCGATGATGCAGGCATTCACCTTTTCAATCAATACCGAATCTACACCTAACTGATTTAAAAAAGAAGCAGCGGCTTCTGCACCTTTGTCTTCATGGTGCTTCCACTCAACCAAATAACCTAAATCATGAAACCATGCGGCGGCAGTAACCACAAAAAAATCCTCATCGCCCAGCTGGTAATGGTTCGCAATTTTCACTGTATTTTTAACAACCTGTTCGGTGTGGTAAAGGTTATGATAAATTAGCCGATCATCCATATGGGCATGGAATTGAGCACTAATGTGAGTTTTTATCCGGTCTAATACTTCCAGGTATTTCATGCTATAAATATGAATAATAAGGTGCATTAATCCAATAGTTATCATGCACAGATCAAATGTATTGATAAATTTCTGTCATGAAATCAGAATCAGGTAAACTTAAGCCAGCTTAATTCTATTTTTGTCCTTTACTTCAACATGAAAAGACAAATTCCATTATTAGCCGTGCTAATTTTTAGCATTATATTTTTCCTGATCAATGAATATGTATTATCGGGTTTCCACACACTAAGTACTAACCCCTTAATTACACCATTATTTTGGGCAATAGTACTGCTGAGCGCAGGAACATTGATATACAGTATACGCAATATGCAACGATTGGGCATGGGCATGCTCTTTAAAATTACAACACATGCTTTTTTAATCCTGCTGGTTTCTGAACTTATATTCTCCTTATTTCTTGCCTTAGGAGATACCTATAGATTAATTTCGGGAAATCCCAGAAATCTGTATTGGGTATCTTTTGCGCTTTGTATGTTTTTGCTTACCATTCTGGTTTTTGTTTATGGCATGGTTAGAGGGAAATATGCCTATAGGGTGATTAAGCATACCTTGTTTTTCGATGACCTACCTAAAAGCTTCGATGGTTTTACCATTGTGCAAATATCAGATGTGCATGCAGGCAGCTTTAACAATTCAAAAGCCCTGCAAAAAGGCATTGACCTGATTAAAGCACAACAGGCTGATCTTTTTGTATTTACTGGTGATCTGGTTAACAACAAAGCAGAAGAGATTGAGCCATGGATTGGCCATTTCTCTCAGGTGAAAGCACCATTTGGACAGTTTTCAATTCTTGGAAACCATGATTATGGAGATTATGTACAATGGAAAGATGAGCACTCCAAGAAAGAAAATCTGGAACAGTTGAAAAGAAACCATGCAGCACTAGGCTACAGGCTGCTATTGGATGAACATGTAGAGATTCAAAAGGACGGAGAGAAAATTATACTTGCTGGTGTAGAAAACTGGGGAGTTGGATTTGGAGAACGCGGCGATCTTAAAAAGGCAATGAGAAACGTATGTGCTGAGGATTTTAAAGTACTGTTATCACATGATCCTACACATTGGGAGGCACAGGTTAAAACCGACCCTGTAAATGTGCAACTTACTCTTGCTGGTCATACCCATGGAATGCAATTTGGTTTGGAAATTTTTGGCATCAAATGGAGTCCGGTGAAATACCGTTATGCCCATTGGGCTGGTTTGAAAACCGAAAATGGAAGATACTTAAATATCAACAGAGGTTTTGGATTTTTGGGATTCTCAGGACGTGTGGGCATCTGGCCGGAAATTACGCTGATTGAACTGAAAAGAAAATAGCTACCTGTTGTTGTCAAGATAAGACCTTACTTTATCTGCTGCACAGTTACAGATGGCTTTAATGGCGCTTTTTAATTGTTCTGGCGTAACGCTGAACTTTTCGCTCCAGTATTCCAGTTCAAAACTTTCAGATACATCAATCAGATTGCTGGAATTGTCTTTTAAATGGGTTAAATTTTCCATGGCAAAATACTTTGGTTATTTGTAATACAATCTTCAACGCTAAAAGTTTTAAGTATGGATAAAAATAATCTTTGTACGGCAAAGTATTTGTAAGTTTACCAATTCTATTCTTCAAATATGCCAAATTCCACGCCCATAGCCCGAGGCAAATTATCCAGGATATTTACCTTGCTAAAACAAGCGCTTGCTGGCGAGTCTGCGGACTTTACCCAGGGAAGCATTCGCAGGGCAGTATTGCTACTGGCCATTCCCATGATGCTGGAAATGGCAATGGAGTCTGTATTTGCATTGGTAGATTTGTATTTTGTTGGTCATCTGGAGAACAGCAGTTTTGCGGTACAAACCGTAGGCCTTACAGAATCTGTGCTCACCATCCTTTACTCTATTGCCATGGGCATCAGTATGGCGGCCACCGCCATTGTAGCCCGTCGGATCGGCGAAAAAGACCCGGTATCGGCTGCCAAATCCGGTATGCAGGCTATTCTCATTGCATTATCCTTAAACCTCATTCTTGCAGTTCCAGGGTGTATTTATGCAAAAGAGATTCTGATGACGATGGGTTCTTCTGCAGAATCAGCTATTTATGGCACTCCATTTATGCGCATTACTTTTGGTGGAAGTTTCATCATTATGCTGTTGTTTCTATTTAACGGGATTTTTCGTGGAGCTGGAAACGCAGCCATAGCCATGAAAAGTCTGTGGATAGCCAACATCTGCAACATTATCTTATGTCCTGTTTTAATCAATGGATTTGGTCCCATTCCTGCCTTTGGTTTAACCGGTGCGGCTATGGCCACTACTACAGGCAGATTAATCGGTGTATTGTACCAAACCTATAATCTATTCAATGGAAAGGGCATCCTTAAAGTCGTTGCAAGCTATTTTATACCAGATCCTGAACAAATAAAAGCGTTGATTAAAGTTGCCGCACCGGCAGTACTACAATTTGTGATTGCCAGCTGCAGCTGGATATTTCTGGCCCAGGTGGTAGCTCATACCGGCGGAGATGAAGGATCTGCAGGTTATCAAAGCGCATTACGCATCATGATGTTTTTTATGCTTCCGGCCTGGGGATTAAGTGGTGCAGCGGCCACACTTGTTGGACAGAACCTTGGCGCAAATGAAATTATACGTGCCGAACGTTCGGTTATTACAACTGCAAAATTCAGCGTCACGTACATGACCACAATCATGATCATCAGCCTCCTAGCAGCTGAACCCATTATGTGGTTCTTTACCAATAACAACCATGTACATGACATTGCAACACGGGCAATCAGAATATTAAGTGCCGGGTATATATTTTACGGTATTGGAATGGTACTCATTAATGCATTTAACGGCGCTGGTGACACAAAGACACCAACCTGGGTTAACTTCTTTGGCTTCTGGTTATTTCAAATTCCGCTTGCTTACACCTTGTCTATACACTTTAAACTCGGGCCAACGGGCGTTTTTCTGGCTATTCCCATTGCCGAGGCAGCAATTACTATTGCCAGCATCATCTTATTTAAAAGAGGCAGATGGAAAACGATCAAAGTTTAACAGGATAGCTAAAGCGAAACAGAATTGAAATATTCAAAAAAATGAGGGTGAACAAACCGGACTACTCTTTTGTACAATTGCTGTTCATTTCCTTTTTCCTCCATCAATATACCATCGCACAGTAGCTCCTTGTAAGCATTTTTAAACATCTCTAAACCACTGATTAAATTTTCTTTTAAAACCGGGTGAACTGTAGGGCCGGAGCCGGTAAGTTCAACTAAACGCTTTATGAAATATATTTTTTCTGTAGAATAACTTGAGCTGTAGACCTTATTATACATAAAAAAGGGCGTCAAACTCACTGCCACGGAACTTTCTATATGGCCGTATTCAGAATTATCACTCAACATCTCAATATATGGTTGCATGTAAAATGGAAAACTTAACTGTGTCCTTAATTTAGGTTGCAAATCCGCTAATGCAGCCAGGCCCAAACCTGACAAAACCTGATCAATTTCGTCTTCGGTCAACAATGGAACGTTACTAATTTCGTTTTCATTGTAATGAGCGCCCTTAAACCATTTTTGCTCAAGCCCATGTTGTTTTAGCATACAGGACTTAAAATTAGTCCAGGTATTTGAACGCATGCTCATCACCAGCTTGATACTTTTTTGCTGACCAATTTTAACAATGAAATTGATGATTGTATCAAAAAGTGCCGTAATTTTATCCTGTTTTAGTGCAAGTTCAACCAAGCCATCAATAAAAACAATCAATTTACCTCCAGTGGCCTCATAATGCTCATTGGCATACTTGATTAAGCTATCCTTCTTTGCAATCCCCAACTGACTTTTAAGCTGATCTTCAAAACTTTCGCAGATCCCAAATTCATCGACAATATTTCTTACCGAAAGAAAGAGCAATGTAGACCTGGAAGTAATACTAAGTTTTTCCTGCAGGATTTTTTTTGCCAGACGCCCCATAATTAATGTTCTGCCTAAACCTGGAGGAGAGATAAAACTCATAAAGCTGCAGTCGCTGCTAAAGAATTCTACGAAGTCTTTTTCAGCAAAATTCCTGTTCACCGTATGTTCAAAGGGAATTTCGGATCGGTTTTTTATACATTTTATAGCCAGCTCAGTATGTCGTGTTGCAGCTTCATGTATATTTCTCCAACTAAACGGAAGATTTTCTACACCAGCAGAGCCATCCAAGCCATTACAGCCAACAAAGGTTTTGCCAGCATACTCAGATAATGCAGTTAGCGTATAACTGGAAAAATGATGCTGCATGCAAGCAAATCCAAACAGACGTTTTAGCGTGGTTTCACTTACGCTTTTATTTAAATTTTTACTGATTTCCCTTGATATACTTTTACAATCGCCAGGTGTTATTGCCGGGATCTGAGCTTTGTGTAATATCAGGTTTTTTAATTCGGATAGTGTTGAGATATGTTCCATAATGGCGTTAATTAAACATTACAGACATATATACGGAATAAAATAACCCTTGGTTTCTGAAAATTACACTTTAATTTATTTTATTTCAGCTGCTCATAGCACTGGCTCGCAATTTCGTATTCCTCATTAGTGGGCACCACCAAAATCTTAACCCTGGATCCGGAAGTACTGATGTCCGAGATTTCACCTTTGTACTCTTGATTCTTCTCCTGATCCAGTATAATATTCAGATAGTCCATTTCTGCGCAAACTGCATCCCGCATCGCCTTGTCATTTTCACCCACTCCTGCAGTAAATAAAATAGCATCAACACCATTTAGTACTGCGCTGTAGGCACCAATAAACTTTTTGATGCGATAGGCATACAGTTCTAATGCAAGCTTAGCTTCCTCGCTGCCTTGCTCCAATCGACGGCGAATGTCGCGCATATCACTGGAACCGCCAACACCAAGTAAGCCCGATTGTTTATTAAGCAACGTACTCAGTTGTTCTAGTGTATAACCAGAATGCTCCATCAAATGAAAAATTACCGAAGGATCAATATCTCCTGAACGGGTCCCCATCATTAATCCGCTTAAAGGGCCAAAACCCATACTGGTATCTACAGACTTACCTGCGTTTACTGCCGATATACTGCAACCATTACCTAAATGTATACTGATTATCTTTGCATCTGGCTTATTCAGCCATTGCATAGCCTGTTCAGTAACATACTTATGGCTGGTACCATGAAAACCATACACACGGATACCATGATCTTTATAATAGGGTTCTGGAATTGCAAAACGATAGGCTTTTTCTGGAATACTTTGATGAAATGCGGTGTCAAATACAGCAATTTGTTTTGCCTTTTTAAAAGTATCCTCTGCCACCTCTATACAGGTATAATTTACGGGGTTATGCAAAGGTGCTAATGAAAATAGTTTCCTGATTTGCGCTTTTACGGCTTCAGTAATCAACGTCGCTCCTGAAAAATGTTCACCACCGTGTACAACTCTATGTCCAACAGCATCAATTTCATCAGGACTCGCTATTACCGCCTGTTCTCCTTCAGTAAGTAAACTCAAAACCTGATTTAAAGCATCATTATGGTTGGCAACAGGTGATCCTTCAAGACCTATTCGTTCTACTAATCCACTACTTACAGGATTTTTTGAAGGCATTTTAAACAGCTGATATTTGAGGGAGCTGCTCCCGGAATTGATCACTAAAATATTCATATCTCAAAAGAAAGCATTGAATTAAAAAAGAATTAAATGTCCTGGCACTGGATAGCTGTAATGACCACCGTATTAAAAATATCATCAACCGTACAACCACGACTCAAATCATTAATTGGCTTGTTGAGGCCTTGCAACATTGGCCCAATGGCTAAAGCACCAGTTTCACGCTGTACAGCTTTATAAGTATTGTTCCCTGTATTTAAATCCGGAAAGATCAATACACTGGCTTTGCCAGCTACTTCAGATCCCGGAAGCTTTTGCCTACCTACTAATGGATCTACCGCCGCATCGTATTGTATTGGGCCTTCAATCTTTAAGTCAGGTCTTCTTTCTTTTACGATCATTGTAGCTTCCCTAACCCGTTCCACATCTTCTCCTTCGCCAGAACTTCCAGATGAATAAGAAAGCATAGCAATCCTCGGTTCAATACCAAAACGCTGACTTGTTTCTGCAGAGGATATGGCAATTTCTGCAAGCTGTTGCGCTGTAGGATTTGGGTTTACTGCACAATCTCCAAAAATAGCTACCCGCTCTGGCAGACACATAAAAAATACAGAGGATACCACTGATACTCCTGGTCTGGTTTTGATGAATTGCAAAGCAGGACGTATTGTATGCTGTGTGGTATGCACCGCTCCCGATACCATGCCATCTGCATCTCCTTTATACACCATCATAGTCCCGAAATAGGATACATCAGTCATCATATCTCTGGCCATTTCCTGATTTACATTTTTATTTTTACGCAGTTCATACAGGGTATCTACATAATCATAATACTGGGCTGAGGTAGCTGGATTATGGATATGGATGGCATTGACGTCCAGGTTTAACCCAAGCCTTTTGATGCTGTTGCCAATTTCCTGTGGATCTCCCAGCAAGGTTAGCGATACCACGTCCTGGCTAATTAGTTTTTCAGCTGCCTTTAAAATCCTTTCATCGTTACCCTCAGGTAATACAATATGTTTTTTCTGACTTTTAGCCCATTTAACCAACTGATACTGGAACATATGCGGAGTAATCCCCTGATATTGGAAGGTAATAATTTTATCATCCAGCCCCTTACTATCTACATATTTTTCAAAAAGATCAATGGCAAGGGCTATCTTCTTTTTATTTTCTGCTGTAATTCTGGAATGTATTGCCCCTATTGCCCTGGTCGTTTCAAAAGTTCCTTTTTCTACAGAAATAATGGGAATTACCGATTGCAAACCCTCAATTAAACGAATCATGGGTTCATCTGGCAAACTGCCTGCCGTGAGCACAATCCCAGCAACTTTAGGATAATTTGCAGACAGGTTTGCTTGTAAAGACCCAATGATGATGTCTCCCCTGTCGCCCGGCGTCACAATGAGTACATTGTCCTTAATGTGCCTTAAAAAATTGGGTAGCATCATTGCACCAGTAACAAAATTATCTACCTGGTTATCCATCAAATCCTGCCCAAACAAAATTTTCGCATCCAATGTGCTCGCAATTTCTTTCATGGTTGGACTTTGAAGACCGCTTTCCATTGGGATCGCAGTTACCATCAGATCTTGTGGCACCTGCGAACTAAGCATTGATTTCACCTGCTCTAAATCTGCCTGACTAACCATGTTGGCTACGATACCAATTACCTGAACATCCCTTAGTAAAAAATTTCGGTAAATGTTTACAGCTGTATTCACCAACTGACCCACCGTTTTATTTTCTCCGCTAACCACTACCATCACAGGTGCGCCCAGATTTTTTGCGATGAGCACGTTTGACTCAAATTCAAAAGCAATTCCTTCTCCTAAAAAGTCACTCCCTTCAATCACCGTAAAATCATAGTTATCTTCCAGTTTTTTATATTTACTGATGATGGTATTAATCATCTCCCCACTATTTTCAGATTCAAACTGATGCAAAACCTGTTGTCTGGTGAAAGCAAATGTATCGTTATAGTTGATGGGCAGGGCAAAATAATCCAGTATCGCTTCAATGTGTTGCTCTTTCTGTAGCGGATCATCCTGAGCTATAATAGGCTTAAAATAACCTACTTTCTGAGTTTTCCCCAAAAGCATATTGACCATTCCGAATGCAATTACTGATTTTCCGGTATAGGGCTCTGCAGAGGCAATAAAGATATTTTTTGTCATGAATTCAGGCGTGCTTATTGATACTATAACGCACATTGCCAAATTAAGTTATTAAATATTAAAATTTGCTAAAAAAAACAGAAATAGCCAAACTCAATTCTTTTTTTAATCAATCCCACATAAATCACACATGTATCGCACATATATCGCACATCAATCACACACAAAGACTGTGATTGATGTGCGATATATGTGCCTTTGATCTGAGATTTATATGTGATTATATGAAACTTGATTCGAACAAATCGAGAAAAATTCTCAGAGATTTTTCAATAGGTAATGATCGAAAAAATACTATCTTTGCCACCGAAACAAGGAAAACCTTCGAAATTTGTCAATGCCCGGATGGCGAAATTGGTAAACGTTGCGGTCTCAGAAGCCGTTGGAGTACAATCCTTGAGAGTTCGAGTCTCTCTTCGGGCACACGAAGTTTTTAAGCAAAAAACCCTGAAAATCGATGATTTTCAGGGTTTTTCATTTCTCAACCTGACCAACCAAATTATTCATTTTCTGCTGACAAGGCAATTAAAATTGCTCCGGATAATATCAGCACTGCACCAGCAATCAATTGCCAGGTTAATTTTTCTTTAAGAAATACAACGGATAATATTAATGTAAAAACGAGTGAAGTCCTCTCTATTGTCACCACCATAGATGATGGCCCCATAGACAGTGCCTTATAAGAGAATAAAGTAGACAACGAAGTTGCTACTCCTGCTAAGATGAGTATGATCCATGTTTTTTGATCGATATTTTTTACATTGCCACTGTTACCCTGTGTAATCACCACAGTCCAGGTAATAGCTAAAATAAGTACCGATTGAATGGCAAAAGCCAGACTGGAGTCTACATTCTTCAAACCCACTTTCGTTAATATCATAACAGTGGCCGCTGTTAAGGAAGCCAGAATTGCCCATAAAATCCACATATAATAATTCAGTAAGTTAAGTAGTGATTGTAGAATTGCCAAGGTATTGCAAAGCATTAACGTTTTGGGTTACATTTTGTTTGTCCCATTCAAGTTAGATTTCTATTTACTGATGACTTCCCAAAGCTTCTATTTCGTTCATATATCCTATGTAAATTTCCTTATAGGTCAATCCCTTACGAAGTGGGTCAGAGATGTAAATTTTCAAGTCATCGAGATCGTTTACTGTAAAGCCCATTTTTACAAAAAATGCTTTATCTGTCTCCCAGTCTTTCAGGTCCACTTGTTTATTTTCCAGTCTTTTGTAAAGCATTAAGCCCTCAATAAAATCTCTGTAAGCCGCCGTTTTTTTATAGTTATTGATGTATTCTATTAGTGTTCTGTAGGTAGCAGGCTTACCGCCCCTAACTTGATCCAGCATCAAAGTACCAAGAATGGTTCCCTTTAGTAAAACCGTATCTACACCTTCAAAATTTCCACATTGCTTCAAAATCCTGATATCGCGCATAAAAAGAGAATCGTGTGGCTTGGGCTTATGTGTAACAAAATAAGGTTCTTGATCAAGCAGCGATGCACAATCTATTTTTTGCTGACCAAATGCAGCTAAACTAAAGACGAGTGACCATACAAACAGTAGTATTCTAAAATGCTTCATTACTTCCTTGCTAATTTTACAAATAGCGTTAATTAAAATGAAAGTACATAATCCAATTTTCTAGTATACCAATTGTATCCTACACTTCTTAATCTATGAAAACGTTACGCAGGCATTATGCAATGTTATTGCATTTACTCCGTTTATCTTATAACTTTACACCATGAAAAGGAAAATCACATTTGGTCTTTTACTCTTAAGTGTTTCCGTACTGAGTCCGGCTTGCAAACATGAACAGCCAGATGCGGCAAAGCTGTATCTTAAATATCTAAACGGCCATATTAAAAAATAAGATGATTCATTTAAAAGCTGTAGCTCATAGTTATGCCGATGCACATCCGATTGACTTTAAAGATTGGGAAATAAACAGCGGTGAAAAATGGTTGTTATTGGGTGCATCAGGAAGCGGAAAAACCACCTTGTTACACATATTATCTGGCTTATTGAGGCCTAAAAAAGGAGAAGTAATTGTTGATGGAACATCGTTGTATACTTTAGAACCAAAAGCGCTTGACCATTTCCGGGGTCAAAAGATTGGTATTGTTTTTCAACAGCCACATTTAATCAAAAGTCTTACTATCGCAGAGAATCTTTTGCTTGCGCAAAGTTTCGCAAAGTTACCAGAAGATCAGCAACGGATTACTGAAGTTTTGGAATCACTGGACATGGTACAAAAACGCAATGCCTACCCCTCTCAGCTTAGTCAGGGTCAATTACAACGCATATCAATTGCGAGAGCAGTGATCAATAAGCCCGCTTTACTCATTGCAGACGAGCCTACGTCTAGCTTAGACGATAAAAATGCAACGGCTGTGCTTAACTTGCTTTTAAAACAATCAGAATTAAATACAACTACCCTCCTTGTGGCTACCCACGATCAGCGGGTTAAAGATACATTTACCAACAGGTACGAATTGACATGAGTCCATTAAAAATTAGCTGGAAAAGCCTTTGGGCTAAGCCGCTTTCTACAGCCTTAAATCTACTATTGGTAGCCTTTGGAACGGGCATTTTCACCATTCTGGTACTGGCATCAGCGCAAATTAGTGCAAAGCTGGATAACAATGCTAAAGATATTGACCTTGTTGTGGGCGCAAAAGGCAGCCCGCTGCAACTCGTGCTAAGCAGTATTTATTACATAGATTTTCCTACAGGAAATATTCCTTTAGAAGATGCACAACAGCTTGCCCACAATCCGCTGGTAAAACGAGCCGTGCCGCTGGCCCTTGGCGATAATTATAATGGTTTAAGAATAGTAGGAACGGATAGCAATTTTGTAAGCCTTTATGCCCTAAAAACCAATACTGGCAAGTTCTGGAAAGAAGATTTTGAAACCACCATAGGTGCTTCCGTTGCAGAAAGTCAACATTTAAAAGTAGGAGATGAATTTTTCGGTGCCCATGGCCTGGCCAGTACTTCTGACGTACACAAGTCTCATGCCTATAAGGTAAGCGGAATATTGGAACCACAGCACAACGTAACGGATAACCTAATCCTAACCAATATTTCCAGTGTTTGGAAAATGCATGACCCTGAAGAGGAAGGTCATGACCGTCATGAAAAGGGAGCATCAGAAATAGAGAATAAAGAGATTACTTCCCTGTTAATCCAGTACCGCTCACCCATGTCTGTAGTACTTTTCCCAAGAATGGTAAATGAAGCGACAAACCTTCAGGCAGCATCGCCCGCCGCAGAAAGTACAAGGCTATTTTCCCTGATTGGCGTTGGCGTAGATACATTACAATGGTTTGCCATCATTATTATGCTCATTGCAGCGATTAGCGTTTTCATTAACCTTTACAATTCACTGAAAGAAAGGCGTTACGACCTTGCTATTATGCGTACCCTTGGCGCTTCCAAAGCAAAGTTGTTCTTTATTGTCATTTGTGAGGGTATGCTCGTAACACTAACCGGTACTTTAATTGGAATGGTATTTGGACACTTGTCTCTGCAGCTTATAGGTCATTTACAGGAAAGCAACCAAGCCAGGTTAACTGGAATAAACTTTGTAACAGAAGAAATATACCTGTTGCCCGCAGGAATAGCAATTGGTATATTTGCTTCCGTACTGCCGGCCCTACAAGCCTACCAGTCTAACATCTCTAAAATTTTAGCCCGTAACTAATATGAAACATATCATCATTGCCCTATTTTTATTTGCTGGATTTTCTGCGAAAGCACAACACGATGGAAGCGATCAGATTAAATCTGCAAACTGGAGCGTAATTGGAAAAGTAGAATTTCAGCTTAAAGATGATAATTCTATGCTGGCAATCTTTACGCCTGAAATTAAAAAACTTGCCAATAAACCATTTGAACTGGAGGGCTACATAGTGCCTATAAAAAGCGGAATGAAACAAACCAAGTTTATGCTTTCTACCCTGCCTATTAACCAGTGTTACTTTTGCGGACAAAACGGAATACCGGCCATGATCCTTGTAGAACTTGCAGCACCGATAAAATTCTCTTACAATCCGGTAACCATTAAAGGAATTCTTAAACTAAATACGGGCAATACTTTAGATAATCCTGCTATTGCATTAACTGAAGGTAAATCAATATAAAATGAGACATTTAGATCCTGTACATATCTTAAAAGACCACGAGCTAAAGCATACCAGGCAAAGAGTAAGGGTATTGGAAGAGATTGCAATGGATACCGCTGCAATTTCTCAACCAGAGCTTGAAAAAAAACTTGGTAAGGAGATTGACCGTGTAACTTTATACAGAATTCTAAATATATATGAAGATAAAGGCATCCTTCATAGGGTGATGGACAGCAATGGAACTGCCAACTACGCCATCTGCTCCTCCGCTTGTACCTCGGGGCACCATCATGATGAGCATGTACATTTTAACTGCAATAATTGTCACAAAATTTATTGTCTGGAAGTAATGGTTCCTGCTATTAAAATGCCTGCGGGCTTCAGCTCAGATTCCTTAAGCCTAACCGCCTATGGCATTTGCGATAAATGTAAAGTAAAATAACTTCCAGAACCCTCATCAGAAAGTTAAATTATGCTACTGCTTTCTTCTTTTTAAAATGAACATGTATGATATGGCAAACAAGATCATTATTCCAGCATATCCTGAGAAAAGCGTTAAACTCGCATTAGCGAAAAAACCTTTTTCGAAAAACAAATAGTCCACAGTATTAGTTGCAAGGAGCAGAATAATATAGAGTATACACCCTCCGACAAAGTATTTCCAACTCATAAAACTATTTTTAGAAGCAGAAGAATTGTTTTTTAGCAGCATATCTTTAGATTTATTAGATTTGATTGCAATATACAACAAATCTGTTTAATTCGCTACCTCTCAACCCCATACCTCTTCCGCTAGTTGTGATGCCAAGCCGCTCAATTACAAATTATAGATGTAATAAATCTATGACCTTTTGTAAAAATAACATTATAGTCCAATAATATCTTTGGATTTAATCTTTATCTAGAATGATTCTTACTAGATTCGTCCCTCAAATAAACAAACTCCTGGATAGCATCACAGCAGGTAAAACAAACATTAAATGAAAAAACTATTTATTGCCCTAACGGCATTCATTTCTTTCTCTGCACAGGCACAGAAAAACACACTTCTGGAACAATCTTTTTGGCAAACAAAGCCTGATGTAGCTCAGATTAAAGCGGAAGTCGACAAAGGAAACAGCCCATCTGAATTGAACAGAATGAGTTTTGATCCCGTTGTGATGGCTATAAATGCTGAGGCACCTACTGAATCCATCAAATATCTTTTGGCACAGCCTGGAAATGAGATCGGAAAATTAACACATGACGCCAGGACCTATCTGCACTGGGCTGCTAACAGAGGTAATGTTGAGGTGATGGAATACCTGGTTTCTAAAGGAGCCAAACTAAATATAGAAGACAGCCATGGTACAACTCCGATGCTTTTTGCAGCTGGAAGCGGTCAGCAAAACACTAAAGTTTATGATGTATTTATTACCAATGGCATAGATCTAAAAAAAGAACTTGGCCAGGACGGCGCAAATATATTGCTCTTGTCAGTTGCCGGTGATAAAGACTTTGCTTTAACAAATTATTTTGTGTCTAAAGGTTTGAAGTTGAGTGATACCGATGCCGAAGGCAATAATGTTTTTAGTTATGCTGCAAGATCAGGGAACATTGAAATGCTAAAAGCACTCATTCAAAAAGGCGTAAAACCAAATGCTAATGCAATGCTTATGGCTGCCCAGGGCTCACGCCGTAGCGCTAATACTTTGGAGGTGTATCAATATCTGGAAAGCCTAAACCTTAAACCTACAGTAATAGGCAAAAACGGAGAAAACGTGCTGCATTCAATTGTACGTAAGCAGAAACAAAACGAAATCATTTCCTATTTTTTAGCTAAGGGAGTAGATATTAACCAGGCTGATGAGGAAGGTAATACTGTATTTATGAACGCTTCGGCCGCTAACCGCGACATTGACGTTATAAATATGCTACTTCCAAAGGTAAAAAACATCAACCAGGCTAATGAAAAAGGAATTACTGCACTGGCTTTTGCATTACGAAACAACTCTCCCGAAGTAGTAAACCTGCTTATTGCTAAAGGTGCAGCTATTAACGTTTCTGACAAAGCTGGCAATGGTATGGCCTATTATGTACTGGAATCGTATCGTACACAGAATGCTCAGGGATTTGGCGGGCAGGGTCCTGCTGCAGGACCCCAAGGCGGAAGAGCTGCCAACGGACCTAAAGCAGAAGATTTTGACACCAAATTAAACATCCTTAAAGAAAAAGGCCTTAACATAGCTGCACAACAAAAAAATGGCAATACACTATATCATTTAGCTGTAGCTAAAAATAGCCTGCCTTTACTGAAACATCTTAAGCCTTTGGCAATAGATGTTAATGCAAAAAATGCAGAAGGGATGACCGCTTTACACAAAGCTGCGTTAATTGCGAAAGATGATGTAATGCTAAAATACCTGATTTCTATCGGTGCAAAAAAAGAAATAGCAACTGATATGAAAGAAACCGCCTTTGATTTGGCTTCTGAAAACGAATCTCTTTCTAAAAACAACGTACCTGTAAACTTCTTAAAATAATATATGATGTCTAATTTATATAAAATTGCCTTTTTTTTACTGGCACTTACTTTTGCCAGGCCTGCTTCCTCATCTGCACAAAGCACCAGCAAATACAAATGTATGATCCAGATGACCAATTACATCGGCGAAGGCGCCTATGTTGTCATCTCCCTGATTGATAGCAAGGGAGCTTACGAGAAAACACTTTATGTACTTGGATCTGATAAGAAATGGTATAAATCTTTAAAAGAATGGAATAAATTTTATGCTAAAAAACCTGTAAATATCAGTGCCATTACGGGTGCTTCAGTTACGGGAGGCGACCGCAGCGTAAATGTTATTGAAATTGAAAGCGCTAAGATCAATGCAGGCTATAAATTGCGCTTTGAAAGTGCAGTAGAAGACAAAAACTACAATGTAAAAGACCTTGAAATTCCGCTAACCACAGAGGCACTTTCTGCTAAAAATGAAGGCACAGGTTACATCCGTTATGTAAGGTTCAGCGCCAACTAAACCTTAAAACTTATATGACCATTTCCATATGGAGATACAGCCATTTAGCTTTGGCTGTATCTTCTTTTTTATTGCTGATACTGGCTTCCATAACCGGAATCATACTTTCCTTTGAACCTATTTCCGAAAAGCTTCAGCCTTATCGTGCTGCGCAATTCAACCAGTTAACACTTGCAGAAACGCTTCCTGCATTGCGCAAAACTTACCCCGACATCAGCGGTCTTAGCGTAGATGCCAATGAATTTGTTCAGGTTACCGGCAGCGATAATGATGGTAATAAGTTACTGGCTTATGTTGATCCACAAACTGGTAAAATCCTTGGTGTTCCAGGTAAAAAAAATCCATTTTTTCAATGGGTAACCGCACTACACCGTTCTCTTTTTTTACACGAAACAGGGAGGTTTTTCATAGGATTAACTGCTTTTCTGCTGTTATTAATCACAGTTTCCGGAACTATTTTGATCATTCAACGGCAACGGGGAATTAAACGGTTTTTCACAAAAATAGTAAGGGACAATTTTGCACAATACTACCATGTGGTGCTTAGTCGTTGGTCACTCATCCCCATACTGATCATTTCCATAACCGGTACCTACTTGTCACTTGCGCGCTTTGGTTTTGTAAACATTGAAAAAACCTCTCCAAAGATTGATTTTGATTCCATCAAAGATCAGCCGGAAAGAAAAGCAACTGATTTTGAGATCTTTAAAAACACTAAACTTTCAGAGGTTGAATCCGTAGAATTCCCTTTTTCTGAAGATGTTGAAGACTACTATACCCTGAAGCTGAAGGATGCTGAAATAGCGGTAAACCAAATCACAGGCGACATAATTGCCGAAGTGAAATACCCTGCCGCCATAAAACTTACCAACCTGAGTTTAAGCCTCCATACCGGAAGAGCAAGCATTTTGTGGGCAATTGTCCTCGCAGGGGCATCGGTTAACATCCTGTTTTTCATCTATTCTGGTTTTGCTATGACCCTAAAAAGAAGGGCAAGCAGAACAAAAAACAAGTATACAGCAGCAGAAAGTAAGTTTATTATCCTGGTAGGATCCGAAAACGGCAGTTCTTTTGCTTTTGCAAAAGGTATTCATCAAGCCCTGATTAAAGCAGGTGAAAAATCTTACCTCACAGAACTCAACAACTATACTGTATTTCCAAAAGCAGAATACATGCTGATCCTGACGGCTACTTACGGTTTAGGGGATGCACCCACAAATGCATCAAAATTCAAATCATTGCTTGAAAAATACCCCCAGTCACAGTTTATTCGTTATGCTGTACTCGGATTTGGCTCGCACGCTTATCCAGACTTCTGCAAATTTGCTTTTGAGGTAAACAACCTGCTGTCTCACCAAAACTGGACTACCCCACTTACAGATATCCATACAGTTGATGACAAATCGCCCGCCGATTTTAATTTATGGATAGAAACGCTTTCGCAGCAGGAAGATATGCCGGCAATGGAACTTTCTGCTGAATTGTATACGATTGACAAAAGGCAGTTAGAAACGCTAAAAGTAAGTGCTAATACACCTGCGAATGAACTTATTGAAGGTACTTTTACCTTAAGTATGCAATTCAGGAAAAGGCTGCGCGTAACTTCAGGAGATTTACTGGCAATTTATCCTGCAAATGATCATCGGGAAAGATTGTATTCTATTGGAATTGTAGATAAACAAATCCGCTTAAGTGTACGGTTGCAGCCGGAGGGACTTGGATCAGGATTTCTACACCGACTACAACCAGGCGAAAAAATCACTGCAAAGGTAATTAAGAATGAACATTTTCATTTCCCGCTTGAGGCACCCGAAATTTTGCTCATTTCTAACGGTACAGGGATAGCGCCATACCTGGGCATGATCAGTCAGAATAATAAAAAAATACCATGCTGGCTCTATTGTGGCTTCCGTCAACAAGCCTCTTACAACATGTACAAAAGCCTGCTGGAAACCAACGCTGCTACAGGAAACCTAACAGGCATTCATACAGCTTTCTCGCGCGAGGGCGAAAAACTATACGTTAGCCACCTGCTCTCAAAAGATCAGGATAAAGTAGCAGCCTTACTCCAAAAAGGTGGGGTGATTATGATTTGCGGCTCACTTGCCATGGAAAAAGACGTTATGGATGTACTGGAAGTTATCTGCCAAACAAAAATGGATAGGGGGATTAGCTTTTACCAGTCACGCAATCAAATCAGAACAGATTGTTATTAGCTATATAACTGCTATAAGATATACTTTTTAAAGTTCAGCTCTGGCGAGGAAATCAGCTTTCCATCATCGGTGATCATGATGTAATGATAAGCTGGAAACTTTTTTATAAAGTGCAGACCAGCATCTTTTCCCAACACCATCATTGTGGTGCTTAACCCATTTGCTTTTTCGGCACTTGGTCCAAAAATAGTTACACTACATAAGCCAGTTGCCGGATAGCCGGTAGCTGGATTAATGATATGCGAATAACGCTTTCCATCAAAAACTACATATTTCTCATAACTCCCGGAAGTTACAACAGCACCCTTTTTTAGCGGCATCACCGCAATTATCGTATCTTCCTTCATAGGGTTAGTAATGCCAATGGACCAGTCTTTACCATTAGGTTGTTTGCCCCAGGTGCTCATATCTCCAGAGCCATTTACAATTCCCGCCTTAATCCCCCGGCTCAGCATTAGTTCGCGGCATTTGTCTGCCGCATAGCCCTCACCTAATGCGCCAAAGCCTATTTTCATGCCGGCTAACTTTAAAAAAATAGTAGAGTTGGCACGATCAAGAACAATATTCTTATAACCTACTTTCTCAACTGATTTTTTAATCCTGTCTGCAGATGGCATCTCCGTCATGGAGCCATCAAATTTCCAAATCCTGTCCATCGCCGCAAAACTAATGTCAAACGCCCCATCGCTAATCTCCGATAGCTCTAGTGCGCGTTCAGTCAGTTCAAATACCTCTCTGTCTACCTTAACGGGACGAATCCCGGAATTGCTGCTAACCTGAGATACCTGCGATTCTGGCTTCCAGTCGGAGATCAGGTTTTCTATTCGACTTACTTCCGCAATTACCACATCAATATTGTGCTCCGCTTCAGCAGTATCTTTGGCCACTATGGTTATATCCCACCTGCTCCCCATCAACTTTACGGTTCTCTTTTTCAATACCTGGGCGTTTGCGTTAAAACCCAGCAGGAGCATTAGTATAAGTAAAGCACATTTCATGGTATAAAATTATAAAATTCCCGATAAATCCATCAATTTGTACATTTCTCAATAGCAGGCATGATTAATGTGCAAGTGCAATTTATGGATACCTTTACCACTATTGCCGCACTTTTTACTGTTAGTTCCCTCATATCTTACATCAACCAACGATACGTTAAACTTCCCGGAACTATTGGCATTATGGTCATCTCCATCGTGCTGTCCATCATCATCCTAATTGCGGGTAAATCTCTCCCTACAGCTTTTCATTTCATTAAAGAGCTAAATGCGAGTGTAGACTTTACCCGGACGCTACTCGATGTTATGCTTGCCTTTCTTCTTTTTGCAAGTGCCTTACATTTCGATTTTGAAAAATTAAAACAACAAAAGTTCCCGGTACTCATATTAAGTACAGTTGGTGTTGTAGGTTCTACAACAATATTTGGCTTCCTATTTTACTATACACTCCCATTTTTCGGAATAGATGTCCCGATACTATATTGTTTACTTTTTGGGGCGCTCATCTCTCCTACCGATCCTGTGGCAGTACTTTCTGTATTAAAGAAATCAAGAATCCCCAAATCTCTTGAAACCATTATTGGCGGAGAATCTTTGTTTAACGATGGTGCCGGAATTTTGCTATTTGTAATCCTGCGCGAACTTACAGAAGATTCCAGCGTAGTTTTTACCTGGTCGCATACCCTTCAGCTGTTTACCCAGGAAGTATTTGGTGGTGTGTTGCTGGGTTTGGCTTCGGCATTAATTTGCAGCTACCTGATCAAAAGAATTGCAGATCTTCAAACTATCCTCATGATCACCATTGCCATGGTAATGGGTATAGCCGTATTAGGTGGCTTACTTCATGTATCCATTCCACTTGCCGCTGTTGCAGCTGGATTAATGCTGAGCAATGTTAAGCTGGCCAGTACAGATGATGCAGTACCATTAAACACAATTTTAAACAAAATCTGGGGTCTGATAGATGATCTTTTAAATACCATTCTTTTTGTAATGATAGGCCTGCAAATTGCAGTAATACACTTTTACGCTGCCTATTGGCTAATCAGTTTACTAGCTATTGTATTCGTTTTAATAGCCAGAGCAGTCAGTATAACTGCTCCTGCAATGCTGTTAGGTCGTCGCCTGGCTTTGCCGAACAAACGCATCATTATAGTCATCTGGGCAGGTTTAAGAGGAGGCATTTCCGTTGCTTTAGCCTTATCACTTCCTGATTCAGAATTTAAGCCGATGATTGTATCCATAAGCTACATTATCGTTGTATTTTCTATTATTGTGCAGGGTTTAACACTTAACAAAGTGGTAAATAAACTAACAGATTGATGAAAAGAAGTTCAATTCTGCACAGCAAAGCTAGTATAAGTCGGCAAATAAATCTGACTATCCAGCACATGTAATAGAGAGTAAAGGCAGGTTAAGTGAAAATGCTTATCATGTTATAATTGCCAATCAGACAAAAAACTCAATTAGATTTTCACCCAAACTGCCTTTAAAATAAATTTAGGATGGATCTACAAAAACATCCCGCCAGAAACTTCTATGCGCTGTGCATTGATCCACCTGGCTTCTTCAGTACACAAAAAGGCAACTACACCTCCAATATCATCTGGCAAACCAACTCTACCAAGAGAAGTTACAGAGGCAAGATGTTTGTTTACGTGTTCATTATCGCGTACCATTCCACCACCAAAATCTGTTTCAATTGCACCTGGTGCAACAACATTTACCGCAATACCCTTTGCACCTAATTCTTTTGCCTGATATTTTGTTAAAGTTTCTATCGCACCTTTCATCGATGCATAAGCGGCATACCCCGGCGTGGCAAACCTGGCCAATCCTGTAGAAATGTTTACAATCCTTCCTCCATCGGCTATAATGGCCAGTGCCTTTTGAGTTAAAAAGAATACCCCTTTAAATTGGATGTTTAATAAAGCATCAAACTGTTCTTCGGTTGTTTCTGCAAAAGCTGCGTTGATTCCGATACCTGCATTGTTGATCAGAAAATTGATTTGATTTGCAGAAAAAGTATCTGCTAATACTGTTTTCAGCTCCGAAATGAAGCTATCAAAGGTCTTTACCTCTCCTACACTGAGTTGTAATGCTGCCGCTTTGCGACCCAATTGCCTGATTTCAGCAACCACTTCCTCCGCTTCTTCTTTTTTACTGTTGTAAGTAATTACAACATCAATACCCTTATTTGCAATGGCCAATGCCATGTTTTTACCTAAACCGCGACTACCGCCGGTTACCAATGCTATTTTAGTTGAACTTTCCATGTCTTATTTTTTGTTGATACAAATTTGCACAATGTAAAGCCCTCAAAAATGGTGCAGTCTTCAGTATTTTATGTCGATAATTTTTCTTCCCTTATGCTTTTGCGGTATTTAAGTGGAGTGGTTCCCGTCATAGATTTATAGAACTTCACAAAGTTAGTGGGTTCAGTGTAGGCAAAGCGGTAGCCTATCTGAGCTATCGAGAGTTCTGTTTCCCTTAACAGTTGCTGCACTTCAGCGATCACCAGTTCCTCTCCCCAGTCACAAGGTGATTTCCCTGTAGTCAGTTTAATGGTATTCGTAAGGTGTCGCGGGTGTATAAAAAGGAGCTTTGCGTAATCGCTGGTATGACACATGTGGTTGACCTGCCCATTTTTCAGATCAGCCACATGGTCATGCACTAGCTTTATGAAATCATTGGTAATTTCATCTTTTCGGGATACGATTTTTTTAGGTAACGGCATGGCTCAGGATTTTAATCCAAAGATACAAATGCAAAATTATTTACCACTTTTTATCATATCTATCATCATAGATAATTCTTCAACAGCAGCTTCGTTACTACCATCAAAACCCATTAACTGAAATCGTATATCGCCATTACCATCAATCACAAACTTAGCAGGAATGCCCTTAACCTTGTAGTCACTTATCGTTTTGTTAATTTTTGTAACAGGATCTTTCAAATCCATCAGCACCTGAAAGTTATAGTTATTAGCTTTAATGTAATCTCTTGCATCTTTAACAGCCGTCTGAGTTTTCTCCCAAGTATGTATAAACAGAAATTTCACATTAGGATCCTTTTCATATTTATTTACCGCCATTTGCATGGCAGGAAAAGAAGCTTTACAGGGCGCACACCAAGTGGCCCAAAAATCAAGGATAACAATTTTTCCTTTTAAATCAGCCAGCGAGACTAGCTGCCCATTTAAGTCCTTAAGTGAGAAATTCGTCGCAGGTTCTCTAACCATCTTTTTCTCCAAATCCGCTCGCAATTTAGCTTTCAATGATGCGTAAAGTTCCGCTTCAAATTCCGTAAAACCATCATCAGTACCTTTTTCGGCAACATACGCATTTCTAAAACCTCCTTTTATTTCCGCAGATGCGGTGCCTTCTTTAATTCTAGCTACAATTAATGGATATGCATCCTTATATTGCTTATTCGAGATTAAAAGCTTCAGGAATGTATCATCAAAGGGTTTATCTTCCTTTTTATCAGCCTCCTTTACTTCCCGGGCATACTTCAAGCCCTCTTTAAACTTACTGTTTGCATATAATACCGCTGCTAATTGTTTGGCATAGGCATAGTAGGCAGGGGTCTTTTCTGAATTCCGATTACTTTCCTCAGTTATGGCTTTTCTGATCAAAGTTTCTGCCAAAGCATATTCTTTACGCGCGTATGTTTCCCGTGCTGCATAAGAGTAAGATTGAGTTTTGTATAAGCTATCCTGAACCAAGTTAAGGTAATAAATTACCTTTTTCGGGTTATTTCTAAACGTAAGTGCTACAAAGTGCCTGGAAAAATCAAAATATTTGTGACCAGCAAGTTCCGGAACTTTACCAAACTGGGAGATGAGTTGTTTATAGTTAGCTTCATTCTTTACAGGATCTGTTTCATAATATATTTTATCTGATAGTGCATCGAAAGCAGCAAAACCATTGGGGAATTTTTGAATGGCCAGTTTACGGATGGAATCTATCTTAGCTGGATTTCGTTTAGTAGTATAAAAAGAAATCAATAAGTTAAGGTTCGCCTCTTTATCCGTTGAAACAAGTGAATCAAGTATTTTATTGATTTGACTGGCATCCTTACCATCGATTAGTTTTTTTAGTTCAACAGGAACTGGTTGTTGTTCCTGAGCCACAACTGACACTGAGAAAAAGAGCAATAAGATGAAGTATAAAATTTGTTTTTTCATGAAGGTAGGGTGAAAGGAGAGTCATTTCTGACCCTCCGTAGATCTAATTTTCGTAGCCTAGATTTTGAGTCAAAGTTTTATTAATTAATCTTTGCTGAGCGGGTATTGGGTACAGCACGGCCGTAGATTTCCAGCCAGGCTTTTTGGGACCTAGTACGGCAGTAGCCCTGCCTGTGCGTTTCAAATCAAACCAGCGGTGTCCTTCTGTAAAGAGTTCATGGTAACGCTCATTTTCAATAGCTAGTAACATTCCGGGCTCATCAGTAGCTGTAACATTTCCTAAACCTGCCCTTGCGCGGACTGCCAGAAGATCTTCTGCAGCGCTGCCAATTCCCGTTAATTTTGACTGATGTGCACGGGCTTCCGCACGAATCAGGTATTGCTCAGACAACCTAAACATTACCAGATATTCGTTTCCTGCTGTAGTGGATGCTGGAAGTTTATACTTAAATGGATAATACGCCGGAATACCAGAAGCGGTTCCAGCTTTCATCCATTTTACCTTTCGCTGATCTCCTGCCTCGAAACTTGTTTCCAGAGAAACATAGATTACATTTTCAATAGCAGTACCAGCTGGAATATAATTCCTGCCATATATATTATATCCAAAGGGCGTAAATAACTGCCAGATCGTTTCCGAACTGGTATTAATAAAGGTGTTATCTATATTTGCTAGACCATAATTGGTATTGTTGATGATAGAAGAAGCCTGGCTTTCTGCAGCAGCCCAGTTTTGCTGATAAAGATATACCCTTGCCAGCAATGCTGTAGCAGCCGTTTTATTAATCCTTACCCTTAAAGCCGTAGGATACGCATCTGTGAGCAAAGATTGGGCGGTAGTAAGATCTGCAACCATCTGTGCATAAACAGCAGTCTGTGCGGTTCTTGGCATCGTTGCATTTGTAGCTACTGAAGAAGTTAGCACTAAAGGCACATCGCCATACATATTGGTCAGGTAAAAAAAGCACAATGCCCTCAATGTATAACATTCACCCAGCAATTGTTTTCTTGAAGCTTCACTAATGCCGGTACTTGCTGTCAAACCTTCTATTGCCACATTAATAAAATGAATCTCTTTATAGGCAGAATTCCACATATTATTGTTAAGGTTATCTGCTGCGGGAATTGTATTTGTCCTGAATGATTCATAATAAGGATAAACATCATATACTTCGTCAGCAGCCATTCCAGTGAGATAAGATACTGCCGATACAAGAGGATACTCAGGGTATCCGGTATGAGCTACAAAGTTTGGGTTATTATATAGACCGGATACAGAACTTAAGGCCGCAACCTCAGTGGAAAACGCAACCTTACTATCTACCTGATTGATAGGCGCGCCAACTTCCAAGTATTTTTTACAGGAAGAAAATAAAGTGATGCTGATTAAACAGCTTGCAAAAATGACTTTTATAAAAATTTTCATAAAGCTTTAAGATTAAAATGATGCATTTAAACCAATAACCATTGTTCTAAGGGCAGGCATGGATGTACCTGTTTCCGGATCATATACATATTTATTTTTTGTAATGGTCCATAAGTTCTGTGCTTGTCCGTAAACTCTTAAATTCGAAACTTTGATTTTTGAAGTTAGTCTTGAAGGAAATTGATAAGCTACATTTACGTTTCTAAGTTTTAACCAGGATGCATCCTGATAGAAAAACGTGGAGCTGTTATAATAAAATCCATAAGAATTGTAAACTGGATTAGCAGTCTGTGACGGTGCAGGGAATACAGCCTGATTTCCATCATTTCTCCAATGGTTTAATGTTGAAGAGTTTTGATTACTTAAGGAACCCAAAGTTCCTGTCACACTATTTACGCTACCATATGAATGGCTAAATTGAAGAAAAAAACCTAATTCAAATTGTTTATAGTTGAATGTATTGGTTAAGCCTCCATAGTATGGATGCCCCACTCTGGCCACAACCTGATCAGTAACAAAACTCGGTATACCATTGGCATTGGAAGTCTGATATAAAATTTTGCCTGTAGCAGGATCTATTCCGTTATAAACATACAATCTGCGCAGAGATGGAGATTCTCCAACAACAAATTGATTTTTGTAGGCTGTTGAAGACTCTAGATCAGGGAAAGATAATAGTTTTGTACTAGACTGCGTGTAATTGAATGAGCTGGTCCAGGTAAAATTATCAGACTTTATATTGGTGGTGGTAAACTCAAATTCAAGCCCTTTATTTTCTACTTTAGCATCAAAATTGCCCAAATACTCAGAAAATCCAACTTGACCTGCAGTATTGATATAAATGATCTGGTTATCTGAAATGTTTCTATAGTAAGCTGCGGTTAATAAAATTCTGTCTTTAAAAAAGCCAAGCTCTAATGCACCTTCAAACTTTTTAGTCCGCTCCCACCTGATGTCTGGATTTGCTAGTCTTGCGGGATATTGAATTGAAGTTCCCTGATACGCAGAGGAATTTCCAGCCGTTAAATACGTATTAATACCCTGATAATTACTTATTTGATCATTTCCAGTTACCCCGTAACTAGATCGTAATTTTCCATAACTCAAAAATGGAAGTTTTTCTTTAACCAGTTCTTCTTCAGAAAAAACATAGGCGGCACCAACTGCACCAAAAGTTCCAAATTTATAATTTTCTCCGAATTTTGAAGAGCCGTCCCGACGAAGTGTACCACTAAGTATATACTTACCATCCCAATTATAATTCAAACGACCGAATATGGAATTGTATCGATAAAAATCGTAGCTATTACCTAAACTAGTGGTAGAAGCTGCTGATAATACACCCAATAAACCATCATTACTGTACCCTGTGCCTGTATTGCTATATCCCTTTGCCTCATTTTGCTGCAAAGTAGTACCAATTAGTGCATTTAATTTGCCCTTTAAAATTTGCCTGTCATATTCTAATTGAGGCTCTATAATATAAGACCTTGAAGAATTATTTGCAAACGATGCAGAACTTACCTGAACAGCAGTAGCATTGTTTTTGGATGACGCCGGGAATCTTGAGTTTTGATCTAACGTGATGGTAGCATAACCAAGACTTGCCTTTAAATTTAATCCTTGCAAAATTTCATATCGCATATTTGCGTTAGTATTGAAATGAACAGTGGTTCCTTTATATTGCTGCTGTAAATAAGAAAATGGGTTGGTTATGCCACGAACATAATTTAAATCACCATTAGGTTTATAAGCATTATAATTTGGTGGCAGGTTATATAATCCCGCCAAATCTGTAGATGGCAGATCGGTTACATCATTTGAATATGTTGTAGAAAATAAAGCATAAAACTTTTTATTCGTTGAAGTATGCTGTACATTCATTCTACCTGAAAAGCGATCCTGACCACTATCACCGGGGTATACTGTCGACTCCTTATGATAACCTGTTCCAAAAGTAAAATTCGTATTTTCATTACCACCAGACAGGGTCGCCTGAGCGTCTGTATATTTCGCAGTGCCACCAATTAAAGTTTTTTGCCAGTTTGTAAATTCAGTTTGGCTCCAGGAAAGCAGGTCGGGTGCTGAGGTGATATTCGGTGCAACATTATCATTGGCAAAAGCTTCTTTTCTTAAAGCCAGATATTCTTCTCCACTAAGCATAGGAATATAATGTCCAACTTTTCCAATCCCGGAACTCACATTTAAATCAAGTTTGGTTTTTCCGGCCTTACCTTTTTTAGTCGTTATTAGCACTACGCCATTGGCTCCTCTGGCACCATAGATTGCTGTAGCATCTGCATCTTTCAATACACTAATGCTTTCCACATCGTTTGGATTTAAGCTATTGAAAGGGCTTATACCGCTGCTTGCAGCGTAAATTCCCGTTCCATTCAAGTTATCTGATGGAGGAGAGACAATGGAATTGTAAAAAGTAAAGGGTACCCCATCAACGATATATAATGGTAAATTACCGCTAAGTAAGGAATTACGACCTCTAATCGTAATAGATACACCAGAACCTGGCAAGCCATTGGATTGCGCAACTTGCACACCAGCCATTCTTCCTTGCATACTATTTAGCACATTACCTACGGGTTGTTTTGCTATAGTCTCTGCAGATATGCTGGAAACAGAACCTGTTAAATCTTTACGAACTGCGGTGCCGTATCCAATCACAACTACTTCATTTAAGCTTCCTGCAGATGCCTTCAACTCAACTTTTAAGGAAGTTTGATCTCCAATAACTACTTCCCTGCTGATGAAACCAACATAACTAAAAATAAGTACTGTACTTTTATCAGCGACATTAATGTTAAAATGACCATTTAAATCTGTAGCTGTACTAATAGAATTGTTTCCTTTAACTCTAATGGTTACTCCCGGCAAAGGTCCACCATCTTCATCTGTTACCATACCTGTTACCCGCACTTGTTGCAGCTCATTAGCCATGGCAGCAGGAGTTTTTGATTTAGAGATTAAAATCTGACTGCCAACTTGTTCGTAACTAAAACCATCCTTAACCAGGATAAGGTTTAAAAGTTCTTCTACAGAACGGCTTTCGGAAGATAAACTGATGCTTTTTAATGCTTTCAGTTCTGTATTTCTGTACATGAAACGGAACGGCGTAGATTGTTCAATCTTTTTTAACACAGACAATACGCTCTCGTTTTTAAATTCGAGTGTGACCTGAACCTTGCCCAGCGACTGGGCTTTACTATCCAGGGCAAACAGGCAATTTATTGAGGTTGACCATAGAATTGCTGTGATTAAGCTAATGCGCATAAGCTGACGAATTAAAAATCGTGACTTGGTGGAAGCAGCAAAGAATATACAATTCTCCCTACCCTCTGCTGTTATTGCAGAAAATTTCATAAATTTAAAAGTTTTAAATGATCATCGAAAAGTTGTTTAAACGGTTGTCTTACAGTTAGAGCTGCAAGCAACAGCATCAGGCTCCTTGTTTAGCGACAAGGAGTCTTTTCTTTTAAATACGTAGTTGGTAGTTTTTTTTCATTCTGATTGGGTTTTTGGTTGATTGATTAATTAATTATTATTTAGGATTCACATCCTTCGCCTTTGATGGTTATTCCTCCAGCGATGGTTCGGTATTGTGCATTGTTATATGAACAGATTAATCTTAGAATTTCATCAAGTGATTCTCCGTTTAAAAAGGTAGCCGTAAAACGGCAGTTTTTTGTTTTTTCATTCGCAAAAGTAATCTTTGTACCAAAGCGTGTAGACAGCATCGACATCGCTTGTTCCATAGAAACATCATCAAAGAATAAATCCTTTTCCTGCCATTGCACCACAGATAACGCCTTTACAGGTACAAGTTTAGACTTTTTAACATCCTTACTAAATACGATTTGCTGGTTAGGAACAATGATACCCAGCAATTGCTGCTCATTTTGAACACTCACCTTTCCCCTGGTTACGGTAACCACTACATCTTTGTTCTTGGTGTAAGCCTTTACATTAAAAGCAGTACCTAAAACTACTGTCTTAATTTTGCCGGTATGCACAATAAAGGATTTACTACTATCGTGAATAACATCAAAATAACCTTCGCCTCTAAGTGTAACCTCTCTTGTGGTACTTGTAAATTGGGCCGGATATTCTAATGTACTTTCATTGTTTAAAATCACTGTACTACCATCCGGTAGTTTTATCTTTTTATGTTCTTTTGCCGATGCCGCTACTAACGTTGCTCCACTTTCCTTAACTTGATTTTTAACCATAAACTGTGCAGCAGGTTTACTTGAAAAATTGTTAAAGAAAAACAACCCAGCAGTAAGCAAGATGATAACAGCAGCAGCCCAGGGTAACCACAACCTATATAAGGAAATACGTTTTTCTTTGATCTCCGGTTCTGCGGACAAAACTTTTCTTAAAATTTCATCGGCTTCTGCCTTAGCCATAGGAACAGGACCAACGGTATTCCAAAGATCGTCCATCAAGAGATCCAGGGGAGCAGCATATTTGCCCTCCTTCAACAGGCTCATTAATTCCGCTTGTTCTTTAGAAGAAGCCTCTTTATTTACATAGGCTTGAAATAAATACGTAAATCGCTGTTGTTCCATGATACAATTGTAATTAAAAGCTGAGCCCCTGTGATACCCCCTTTATTAACATGACAACTCAAAAACTAAAAGGGAGTAGTGAAGATTAAAAAAAATATAAAAGGTACGCCGTGCTGTTGCAAAAAGTTACGGATGTATTTTACGGCTTCGCGCAAATGTACTTTTACTGTTAATGGAGAAATGTTTAGTTGTTCAGCTACTTCTTTTTGTTTCATACCCTGCATCTGGCAAAGTTGATAGACTATTTTTTGCTGCGGAGACAAATTCGCAATCGCCTGATCAACCAATTGTTTGGTATCCCTGTATTCAATAGAATTTTGGGTATCTGAATTGACTTCTGTCCAATCTTTTTGGCTCAAACTAAAGTTTTTTTGTTCTATAGCAATCCTTTTTAGCTCATTTAACGTTTCGTTTTTAGAAATGACACGCAAATAACCGCCAAAATTGTCAACATTAGGCAGTACTTCTCTTTTTATCCAGATTTTAATAAATATTTCCTGAACAATCTCCTTAGATAGTTCTTCTGAATGGAGCAGTTTTAAGGCGTAAGCATAAACTTTGTTTCTGTAAAAATCAAATAGTATACTGAAAGCATGCTGATTACCCGTAGCGATTTGCGCCAGGATCAACTTTTCATCTTTCAGTTCCTTATTTTCCATATGGCTAATATATCAAATTAAGTGAACTTGCCATTCAATCTTACACAATCCTGCAGAGTCATGTAAAGACCTCAACTATATTTTCTGCTGTGGCAACAAAATGAATTAGCTAAAGAGATAAATGTTGACGCTAAGGTACATTTAATATAAAAGACCAGGACAGTTAACTGATCTGGTCTTTTATATTTAGTTGCGGTATAATGCTAATTCCTTTTCCTTCGGATCAGTAAAATGGCTCCAAAAACCCCAATTAGACCAGGGATGATGCCAAGGTAAATGATTTGAAAAATAGAAATATCTCCCCTACTTACGGTGAGTAGGTTGTCTATGGTTCTCGGTCTGCTTACATCTACAGGAAAACTTCCGCCAGTAAGCCAGCTAAATATATTGTGTGTAAATACATAATTTGCCTTGTTAATATTTTGCTTACTCAATTCTCCGTTACTGAAAAAAGAGGCATCACCAATTACCAGTATGTTCTGATTTTTCCCATTAACTTCCCTGTTTAGGGCATAAGCCAAAGGAATAACCCCTTTCTGATCTCCTTCATTGGGATTGTAACTTAACCTAAGCGAGTCTCCCAGCAAAGGGCTAATCCTGTTCCAGTTTTTATCAGGATCTGTTACCAGCATTGGCGCAACCTTAAAGGCTTTACCGGCTTGAGGTGTCGGAGTGCTATAACTAAGCGCCGCAGCATTAGGCAAGGCAACCGGAATTCTATAGCTCACCGTCTCTCTAAATGCAGGAATCACTCCGGCTTCGGCAGAAAACTGAGCCAGAGCGTAAGTAAGACCTATATCTTTTGTATTTTGGATGATGATTCCTTTTTTCAACTGAACACCCAATGGCGCAATTACCGGATTAATAAAAGACTGTCTACCCGGTTCACCTGCAATTAACATAGAGCCTCCTTTAGCAATAAAATCGTTTATTTTATCTAGTTCGGCAGCTGTAAAGGCTTTCCATGGGTCAGCAATTACCAGCACATCTACATCAGCAGGAATGTCTTTAGCCAGCGAAAGTGTAAATACACCATAACCAAGATTGATTAATGAAGAGCGGGAACCGAGATAAGAAACAATATCCTGATAGTCCTGTTCGGCCATTCCATCTATATTTGGTTCATCATGTCCGGCAATAAACCCTATTTTCGGCGCCTTAACCAACAACTGCTTTAGGGCAACAGAAATTTCCTGCTCACCTGGGTATGCCTGCGGATCATTAAACATCCGTAGAAAGGTAGTTTTGCCCTCGTAGTTTAACTGACGCACAAAGCGGTTTTTTTCGGAACGTAAATCAATGATTTTACGGATCTCTACCGGCGACAGGATATTTGAAAAGTTCATCCGTTCTGCTTCTGCTTTCCGCTTTGCCTGTTTCAGTAACTCGGCAGCATCTGCAGTTGAACGAGGATCTTCCAATGGCTGGTCATAATAATAAACATATTCCATCTCCATATCAGGTTTAAAACGGATAAACTTTTCAAAATTCTCCATGTCACTGATCTGGTTTGATGGCAAGCCTAAATATGCTGTAGGCTCTAGAATGTTCACATATGCCGTAATTTTTAAGGGCTTATCAAACTGCTCAATCAAATCCCGGCTGGTCTTGGTGAGTGTATTAGTTTTTTGAGCAGTTACATCACTATAAATTGTAAAAGCAGGCCTGGAGCTGACATAACCTAAAATAAGTACAGTTGCAATAAGCCCCACATAACGGCTCACAGCAGAAAACATTCCCCTGGCTCTTCTGTCATCCTGCAATTTTATAATGGCAAGCAATAAGAACAAGCCAATTACCAAGATAAAATACACTAGATCTTTACTGGATATTAAGCCAAAAAACAAGCGCCCGGCCCGGCCATTAATAGAAAGAAAATACGTCAAGTCTCTAACAAAAGCCACATTTTGCCATACTCCACCAATATAGCTAAGCACACCCAGTACCACCAAAGTACTTAGTGCAGCAATCATCTGATACGAAGTAAGGCAAGACATGTACAATCCTATTGCAGCGTAAGCACAGATCAATAAATACAGACCCAGCAGACTCGAAAACAGTATTCCATAATCTATATTCTGTATGGAGTAAATCCCGCCAACGCAAATCGTCATCATAATGATAACCAGCAGCAGGCCATATATCATCATGGATAAATACTTACCAAGAATAATAGAAGTTAGCTTAACTGGCGAAGAGAAAAGCAGTTTTATAGTCCCACTACTTGTTTCCCTGCTCATTAATCCCATGGTAACCAATGGAATATAGAGGTATAAATATTTCTGAAGCTGCGCAAAAAAACTACTGCTGCTACTAAACATATAAATGGTCAAATCTGACAATTGCGTACCACTATATTGACTAGACTCAAATATGGCCAGTTTATCAGTAAAGCTAATCCCACATTGCAGGGAAAAGATAATGAGGATTAACCAGGCTATAGGCGAGAAGAACAGTGTCTCCAACTCCTGCCTGGCTATTTTTAAAATTACTTTCATCGTTATTTAAGATTCAGATTTCTTTGATTTATTGGATAGTTGGGCAAAAATGGCTTCTAGGGAACTTTTCTCCAGACTAATTTCCCTAAGACGCCAATCATGGGCAGCACTTGTATCAATTACCATTTCGGTGATATCAGGGTCTTCAAGGAAATGCAATCGAAACTGCCCGTTCATTAAAGCTTCTGCTTTTGTAATGCCTGGGATGGCCAGCATTTCAGCAAGTGCTGGTGGCCTGCGCCAGCTCACCAGCAAACTATCTGGCTGGATGTAGTTGTTAAAAGCATCCATACTGTCTTCAAATACCATTTTCCCACCTTCTATCATTCTGATATGTTTACAGGTGGCCTGCACCTCAGAAAGAATGTGTGAGGAGAAGATTACGGAACGTTCTTCGGCAATCTCTGTAATCAATGCCCTAACTTCCAGGATCTGATTAGGATCTAAACCGTTGGTAGGCTCATCCAGCACCACTAATCTGGGTGTGTGCAAAATGGCCTGCGCAATACCGGCCCTCTGGCGGTATCCGCCAGAGAGGTTACTGATTAATCGTTTGTGAAAGTGCGCCACGCCACATTTTTCCATGGCCCTGTCTACAGCTTCACCTATTTGTTTTTCGGGAATGAGTCTAAGGTGTGCGCAATAAGTAAGGTACTCTTTTACTGTAAAATCAAAATACAGCGGTGGGTTCTGAGGCAAAAAGCCCAATAACTTTTTCGCTTTTTCAGGCTCTTTGGCCAGATTTATCCCACCAATGAAAATGTTTCCCGTAGTTTGCGTAAGTACACCACAAAGGATGTTCATGATGGTAGATTTTCCGGCGCCATTGGCACCTAATAATCCAAGGATTCCTTCATTTTCCTTAATTTCGAAATTGATGTCTTTTACAGCCCAATCCCTGCCATATCGGTGTGATAGGTTCTCTATTTTAACAATACTGTCCATTTAATATCTATTCTGCTCTATCGTGTTTGTTATGGATTATTGGGCATTCCTGGGTTGGCGGTGATGTACGGACTTGGCAAGCGCAGCGTCAACCTGGCTTCGCGTAAGGGATGTGTTGCGGATACATTTCCTTCGCTGTCATATTCAACATGCGACTTTAACGTATAACCCAACAATGGGTCATTGTGCAACCTGCGCATATCAAACCAGCGGTAGCCTTCTGCAGCAAATTCACGCACACGCTCATCAATTATAAATTGGAGTAAAGCAAGCTTATTGGATGCCGTAGCTGAAGGCACAGTTGCATCTGCCGCTGGCATTCGGTTATTTCGTAAAGTCATCAAATCCTGCAACCCACCGCTTAGATTACCCTCACGCACCCTGCTTTCTGCCCGCATCAGGTACAAATCAGGTAGCTGCAAACCAAACTTAATGTTGTTATAGCCATATTTACGAACCCTTTTTTGCTGGTTCGCCGGGTTTACAGGAATTGGATCTCCAGAGCTGAACAGGTCGGTATAAAAAAACAAACGCAAGTCGTTAGCACCGTACAAATTGTAGGCTGGGTCTGACAACAACAAACCATCGATGCCTATAGGCTGATATTCCCCCACGTACACATTTACTGCATACAAAGATTCTGTATAGTCGTTGGGGTTATTACCTGGCCCATTTGGCCCGCCATATTCATCAATTGGCAGAAATGAGCCTGTAGAATTGGCGTCAAATTCATCGTTATAATTGTAAAGTCTGGCAGGTTTAGTTTGCTTACTTAAATCTGTTATCGCCGCATCCAAATAAGGTAATGCTTCAGCGGATTTGTTCATAAATAGGTATGTTTTACCTAAAATTGCTTCAGCAGCAGGCTTGCTCATCCGGTTCGCAAATTTCTGGTTTAGGGGCAAATCAGGGATCGCCTCAGTAAGGTCTTTTAACATAAAATCATAAACCTCCTGTACCGTGCGCCTTGTAAAAGACTGGTGTGCAATATCTGCAGTTTCAATGATCGGAAATCCAAGGTCGTTTGCAGCACTTATTGCATTGTAAGGTTTAGCATACAAATTAATCATTTGCAGATAAATCCATGCCCGGGTTGCTTTTGCCTCAGCAATTAAGCTGCGCTTTTGCTGTGCTGTACCATCTTCTGTGGTAGGTACTTCAATGATGACCTTGTTGCAGGTATATAAATTATTTAAAAAATATTTTAAATCATAAGAGTCTTTTCCGTCATCGTATACCAAATCCGCATATCTAAACAAGCGTTGCGTTTCAATGGTACCATTGTCGCTCAAAAAGTTTTCTGCTGCCGACACCTCGTCTCCTAGTAATATGGCTACTTGTAAACCACCCTCATCCAGGGTATAAAACTTTCTGCTGTTCATCAGCAAATCATAGTGCTCCAGTTTGGTCGCTACAATACGTTGCTTTTGGTCTATTTCTACAAAGCTTTTTTTACAGGAGCTTAAGCCTGCGCAAACTAAAATCCCCACCAATAACAGGGTATAATAATATCTTTTCATGTCTTTTGATTATGATGATTAAAAGCTGATGTTTGTACCTAAACTAAATGAATGCTTAAAAGGAGGCAAACTTCTTCCACCACCAGATAAACTGGCATATTCAGGATCTATCCCATCCTTATTTTTGGCCCAGACCAAAAAGTTAGTACCCTGTACAAAAAACCTTGCAGAACCGATGTGCAACGCTCTCGTAATATTTGATGGCAAGGAGTATGACAAGGAAATATCGCGCAACTTCACATATGCAGCGCTTACCACATTAGCGTCACCTCTTGAATAATAATCTAGTTCCCTTTGCGAACTCTGCGAGCTATTTGCTATATAACGAGGAATATTCGTGATCAGCTCATCACCTGGGTTTCTCCAGCGCTCTAAAAACAACGTGCTAAGATTTCCAGAAAAAGAGCCTTCCGTACCGCTTAAACGGCCGGTAAAAAAGTCGATGGTTTCTTTACGCATTACGTTCCCGAGGTTATAAGACAAATTTGCACTGATGCTAAAATCTTTATAACTAAAAGTATTAGACAAACCGCCATTAAATTTCGGTATGGTAGTGCCCATGTATACAATATCATCTACTTGTGCAACATTCCTGTCTTTGGTAACTGTTCCGTCATTCAGTCGTACCATAGGATCTCCTGCAGCATCTAGTCCGGCATATTGGTATGCAAATAAAGAAGACATGCTATGGCCAACGTAATAATTTGAGCCTACTTTACCCAATGCTGATAATAATTCGATAGGTACTACTTCATACGAAACCAGTTTATTGTAATTGTAACTGAAGTTGAATGTTGTACTCCAGTTAAAATCATTGCTCTGAATATTCTGGCTCGTTAAACTCAATTCTATTCCTTTGTTTGATAATTGACCGAGGTTACCAGTAGCATCTTTAACCCCAACAAACGGGTTGCGCAGTACGGTGGCTAGTAGATTGGTGGTGTTCCTGTCGTACAGGTCAATACTACCATTTAGTCGGGATTTAAGGGTAGAAAAGTTAATTCCAATATTAATGGTGCGGGTGGATTCCCAGTTTAAACCTCTGTTTGCCGGGATATCGATATAAGCCCCGTCACCAACGATAGCATTGTAATTTTCAAGTGCTAAAACATCTTTTGATGAGTTTGCGCCAGAAGCAGGTGCATTTCCGGTCATCCCATAGGTTGCACGGATACCAAGATCATCTAACCAGGTTAAATTTTTCATAAATGGCTCTTTGATAATCTGCCATTTTCCACCTACGCTCCAGATAGGCTTGTCCTGAACTGCGGCATCACCACCCACCTGTGTATTGCGGTCTACTCTCCAACTTCCATCCAATGTATATTTACCGTCGAAAGTATAACTTAATAAGGCAAAATAGGAGGCAAACCTGCTAACCAGGTCTGTTGTAGAAAATGGAGCTTCTGCCAATCCACCACGACCGCCAGGTACAGTTGGAAAAATCCCCCGTTTTAAGGCTGCGTAATCCAGGAGTGCATAGGTTTGCTTGTCTAAATCGTAACCCCTAAGCACGGATATTGTACTATAACCGTGCTGCTCGTTGCCTTCCTGGCCCAACTGTACCGATAAGTAATCTTTTCCATCACGTACTCTTGAGTTGTAAATTAACTGGTTACGTACGGTCCAGTCTTTTTGAGTACTTTCACCCACACTGTAAGTACCACCTGTAGTAGGCAGATAATAAACAGGTACATCATCTATAGTTGGCGCCACGGTTAAATTTAACAATTGCCTTCTTGAACTGTAACTCCTGTAGTCATTATAATTATGGGTAGTACCCGGGGATTTCTGAATGCCATAATTCCCTTGAAAAACTAAACCTTTAAATAGCTTTAGCTCAACTCCACCAATGACATTGATGGCCGTTCTGTTGGCATCGTTAAAACCGAAATCGCGTTCATTCAATGGATTATAATCCAAATTAATGCGGCTACGCGCTTCCCAATCTGCCTTATCTTCCGCAGCAATAGCCTGGATATAATTTAAGTTTAAATTATTGCCCTGATTGTCTTTAAATAACTGGTAAGGAAGTACATCAGCCGGTACTGTTGGTGCGTTATCTCCTTTGCTAATGGAATTGTTCAATCCTGTGAACAGCGTAAAAGTTAAGTATTTGGTGGGGTTAAACGTTTGGTTCAGGTTAAGCCTGTAAGTTTCGCCTTTTTGCCCCGGCCTGTTGCTGCGATCGTTGGTATAAGAAACCGAGGTATAGGCAGAATAAAGTTCCGTACCACCACCGATGGACAGGGTATGGTTACTAGTGATGGCATTTTGTGACCAAAGTTCATTCAGCTGACTGGTATTGTCTATAGCCGCCAGACTATCCAATTTGGCACTGGCAGCACTTGTAATGCTCCTGGTATTTCCAATTCGTCCATCGTACAAGATCTGCTCGTGTGGCGCCACAAAACGGAATGGAGAGTATGCGGGGTAATTAGACTGGCTAAATAATTCCCTTGCTGTTTGAATGTATTGCGCTGAATTCATCAGTCGCATATAATCCCGGTCTGGTCTTCCCTGGATATTTACAAATCCGGAATAACTGATATTCAGCTTTTTTTCTTTTGCACCAGATTTGGTGGTTACTACAATCACCCCATTGGCAGATTTAATTCCCCATATGGCTGCCGCAGCGGCATCCTTAAGCACGGTAATATCCTCAACATCATCCGGATTGATATTGGAAAAGTTTTCAACCCTCATTCCATTAACTACATACAAGGGTTCTGTATCTGTCCTTACGCTCCCTTTACCTCTTACTAAGGCTTTTTGTGTTCTACCCTTCTCATCATTTCCATCTAAATTATTCGGGCCGTTAAAAATGGTTAAGCCCGGCACCAAGCCGTCCAGGCGACTCATAATGTCCATTGATCCTGTACGTTTTTTAAATATCTCCATATCTGGCTTGGCAAAAGATCCAGTAGCCCGTTCTTTAGAAATTTTCTGGTAACCGGTATTGTAAGTGATGTTCACTTCCTGAAGTTTACTGCTGGCCAATTTCATCGCTACAGCCATGTTGGGCTCTACCTTAACTTCCAGTTTTTCATAACCTAAAAAGGTAATGACCAGAATAGCTTCCTCATCAACATTGTTCAGGCTAAACTCTCCTTTATCATTGGTTTTTACAAAACGGCTGCTGCCTTTTACGGTTAAAGTAGCACCGGGCATAGGCATGCCATTTTCATCCAGCAAAAGCCCCTTAACATCAATATTAGCAAATACAGATGAGATTTTTTCCAGAATGGAGGGCTGCTTTTCTTTCACAATAATTGTCTTTTCCTGAATCACGAATGTAAACGGCTGACCAGAAAAGGAGCGCTCTAAAGCTTCCTGTAAACTTGCATCCTTAATGTAAATATCTACTGCTTTTGCCTTTTTGAGCAGGTTTCTGTTAAACAGAAAATCATACCCGCTCTGCAAACGAATCTTATTAAAGATTTGTTCTAAGGCTGCGTTCTTTTCGTTTAGTGAGATCTTCTGCGCATAACCGGCTGCGCTGACCTGCATTATGGTTGCTATTAATAAAACGGTGGTTAGTCGCATAATGAGCATAGTTTTGCGGACATACCGCAAAGGTATACCCAAGTTCCTTGTGTAAATTTTGTACATTTGTATTGGTTCTAAGTTGATACTGTTGTCTAAATATTATTGACGGAACTGATCATCGCCAGGAGTGTTCGTAGCACCTCTGGCTTTTTTATTTAAGCTTCGTCATTTCAGGTTTTGGTAACTATTTACTCACTGTTATCTTCCTCCCTTCTACTTTAAAATGAACAGCTCCTGTTTCTTCCATAAGGTTTAACAGCACAGAAATATTTTTAGACCTTGAAACCAGTCCTCCTAACGGGATGTCTAAAGGTGCGGAAGCATCATATATGATTTCTACGTCGTACCATCGGGCTATTTTACGCATTACATTTCTAAAGTCTGCATTTCTGAAAACGAAATCACCTTTTTTCCAGGCAATGGCCTCCTGCAAATCTGCATTTTGCATTTTTATTGCTTCCCTGCGGTCAAATATTGCCTGCTGACCAGGCATTAAAATTAGATCTCTCGTTGCTTCGTGCTGTCGAGATGACGGCATAACACGGGCGGAACCTTCCACCAAAGTAGTTTTCACTACTGGTTCGTCATTGTAGCTGTTAATATTAAATTGTGTACCTATATCTTCTACTACCTGGCCTGCGGTTTCAACTCGGAAAGGCTGTTTAGCATCATGAAAAACGTCAAAATATGCCTCACCACTTAAAATTACCTTTCGCTCTTTTAAATTGGCAAAACTTGCCGGAAATTTTAATGATGAGGCCGCATTCAACCAAATCTTTGATCCATCCGGTAAATTAACCTGATACTGGCCACCTCTGGGTGTAGAAATCGTATTGTAACTCCGCTCATCCTGAATTTTCAGGTTTTGCTGAACAACAGTATAAACCACCTGTCCATCTGCTAATTTCACAATACTAATACCCGATTCTTTAGCAATCTCTCCCTTACCTGCACCAGAAAGGTCTATTTTTTTACCGTTAGCCAATGTTAATATTGCCCGGTTGTTTCCGGCAGGAATATCACTTTTAGCATCAAGTTGTTGATAGCGATCTTCTTTAGGACGGTTCAAAATGATCGCTAAGCCTATGATTAATAGTATAGATGCCGCAGCAGCAATCTGGTACCAAAGCTTTAATGAAGCTCCCTTAATTTCTTTTACTACAACTTCTAGAGGTGCTTCTATACTGGTTTTTTGCGCCAAAATATCCCAGATTTTGTAGATATCCGTTAAGCGTTCCTCTTCAGAAACTGCTATCGGGTTTAAAACCCTATGTTTCAGATACCAGGTCTCTACAATAGATTTTTCTTCTTCTGTACACAAGCCTTGCTGATACTTCTCTAGTAATTCTTTAGCTTTTGTTGTTTTCATTTACAGCAAACGGAAGGTTTTATGCCTCCAATTAAAACAAAGACAAGCAAGATGGCCTTAGGGCCCAGACAAAATTGAAAATAATTGAAATAAATTAAAAAAAGACAACTAATTCATCAAAACAAGAAACACAAACAAAGGGCCGAGCTTCCCTTTTAATGCTTTCAAACTATTATTCACTTGATTTTTGACTGTTTTTTCAGACAAACCTAATTTTTCAGCAATCTCCTTATGAGAAAGCCCTTCTTTTCTACTCAATTCAAAAACAGCACGCATTTTTTCGGGCAATGCAGAAATTTCCTTTTCAATAATCAGCCTTAGCTCTTTCTCCCTCACCAAATGATCCGTTAACGCTTCTCCATGGTCTATAAAATCCTGCAAAGAAGTGATATAGTCAGAAGCTACCTTTTTATGGAGTATAACATTTAAAATCCTGTTCCTAACCGCTGTATATAAATAGCCAGATAATGTAGTGTGGATGACGATGCTTTCTCTTTTCGTCCATAATGAAACAAAAAGTTCCTGTACCAGGTCAATGGCCTCCTCCCTGTCTTGTAATTTCGAATACGCATGGCCCTGCAATACATTGGTATACCGTTTATAAATTTCAGTAAATGCCAAGTGATCACCAGACCTTAAAAGATCCGTTAACTCTACATCAGTATAGTTACGGTAAACATCCATCTAATGAAACTTAACCTTAAGCTTAATTTCTTTATCGTTCATCCCTTTGCCAGGATGCCATTTTGATCCATTGGTAATCAATTCAATTGCCTTTTTACTCATTGCATCGCCATCACTTTTCACAACCTTCAAATTTAATGGTTTTCCTTCAGGCCCGAGCGTAAAGGTAAGCGTCACTTTTCCTTTGCTTTTATCGCCAAGTGTAGCTTCTTTTTCTAAATAGTGCTCATAAACCTTCCAGCCCACTAAAGGTTCAGGTTTTTGCTTTTTTACAGCTCCATGGGCAGCAACAACTACCTCATTAAGGGTATTCGTAGTAGTTATAATAATCACACCATTTGCAGCCCTGGATCCATACAACGCAGTTGCAGAAGCATCTTTTAAAACCTCAAAGGACGAAATCACCTTCGGATCCAGCGCATTGATATCTCCATTGTAAGGCATTCCATCCACAATAAACAATGGTTTCTGATCACCTGTTAAGGTACTCATCCCCCTAATCCTTATGCTATTTTCAGCATCTTTTTTAAGTGGCTTAGCCTCAGACCTCTCTCTTTTACTTTTTGACACACTTATACCAGCCAAACGACCAACCAACGCATCCTGCAAGGTAGCCTTTGCCTTCAAAGAGGTATCTATCGTGGAAACCGAACCCGTAATTGATGTTTTCTTTTGCACGCCATACCCTATAACCACTACTTCGTTCAAAGCCTCTGCGTTGTAAATTATAGAATCTTTTCTTGCCAAATCAGCCATGGCAATACCTGGTTCTACACGCGAGCCTTTAACTTTTCTACTTGTTTTCTTTCTAACTGCTAATAAAGTTGGATTAGATTTAATCGCCTCCATTTCAGGCAAGGGTACTTCTTTGATAGCAACAGAAGTATCTGGTTTTGCCTGTTCAATTACCTCTTTAGATTGAATTACCTCTTTAGACTGCGTAACCAAAGCCACATCCGCTGGCTTATCCAGCATAAAAAAGGCAATAAACCCAATACCTATCAGCAAGGATGCCGCTATGGAAAAAGTTTTCCAGGAAATCAACTTTACAGAACGTTTTTCAGCAATACGGTTTGTAATTAGCTGGCTGATTTCCTCAAATTGTTTTGCATCCCCATTTCTATCTCCCATTTCCATGCCCGTAATCACATCCATCAACATAGGATCATCCTGTGCCTGCCTTTCCAGCTGGTACATAGCAGGTCCATCAAGCTCTCCGTTAAGATACTTCCTGATTAATGATATGTCGGGATGATTACTCTTCACGATTTTTTTCCATGCAAATTTTTAAATTCCTCTTACCATTCTGTATGTAGCTTTTAACGTCATTTAAACTAAATCCGGTATGGTCTACAATATCCTTATAGCATTTTTCCTGCAAAAAAAACAATTGAATGCTTTGCTTTTGCCGCTCAGGAAGCTTTTCCAAACATTGTTCCAGTGCAGTCAGTTTCCTTTCCTTCCCTTCTGGATCCTCTTGATGCGAAAAGTCAGGAGATTCCACAAAATCTTCAAAAGGAACTTGGGGCATTTTTTTGCCGGCACGTAATTGCATCAAACAATGGTTGCGGCTCAACCCATATAACCAGTTCCCGAAATGCTTAATTTCCTGCCTTTTAACTTTGGTAATCAGTTCTTCAAAAATCTGCATCACTGCATCTTTACTCGCCTCTGCATCCTGCAGATAGCGTAAACAAACGTAATATACCATAGATGAATGATTTTGAAACAATTCTGAAAGCAATACCAAATCATCAGTCTCCTGATATCGCTTTAACAGCAACTCCTCGTTTACAGGATCTGATTTTTTAGTGCTACTTAACCAATTCATCTAGGCATAAAAGTAGTTTTTTTCTGTTGATTATGGTAGGTACTAATTTAAAACTTCCAAAATCCCCTCATTTTCAATAATCATCATACCTTGTCTATCAGTGGTTATACCTTCCTGCAGTACATAAGTATATGTAGGCTTGTTTCCCTCCATTACCGTAGGTAAATAAGAAAACTGCAAATTACTATCTTCTTCTTTTAAGGCTGTTCCAACTTCTATGATGTGCGTAGAAATGATAAAGGAACAGTTCCTATACTTAGCAAAAGATCTGCTTACCTCTAACGTGCCATCGTAAGCATCTTTTACATTGGTTCCTTTAAACAACTCGTCAAATAATACCAACATATTTTTTCCGCTGGCCACTTCTTCTGCAACATGTTTTACCCTCAATACTTCAGCGTAGAAATGACTATAGCCCATGTTTAAGTTATCAGGAACATTAATAGAAGAATATAAGCCATCCAAAACTGAAAACTGCATATCCCTGGCTGCAACAGGGAATCCTAAATGGGCAAGATAAACAGCTATTCCAGCAGCTTTCATAAAAGTAGACTTCCCTGCCATATTTGCGCCGGTCAGGAAAATCATATTACGCTGCTGGTTAAATGAAACCGGATTAGCTATTCCTTTTAATAAAGCCGGATGCCATAAAGCAGTACTTCGGATCACATTTAACTCCTTCGGTAAAGCATTTGCGTAAGCAAAGCCCCTTTCCTTTGCAACATTAGCTACCGAGATAAATACATCCAGACGATAAACAGAGGTTAATAAAGCGGCTAACTTTTCCCGGTGCTTGTGTTTCAGCAAGAAATCATATCTAGCCACCTTAGCTATCGAAAGATTTGCCTTACTGTGTTCCAATTTTATCCATTGCAAATCAGGCTCGGCAAACAGCAGCTCCAGCAGCTCAACTTCCTTTTTATAAGGATGATCCACTTGATTTGTTAATTGCTGTGCAGCACTTAGCCGCTTCACGAAATCATAACAAACATTTAAAAATTCAACCGTTGCCAGCAAACCGCCATAAATCAAATCAAATTGCCCATCGTGTAAAAACGATGCTTTGCCTTTTGCAACAAGCATATCAACCAGTACTGCAAGATAATTATTTCCGGCAGCCATTCCAAGATAACTTTCTGCTTGTTCAAACATATGCTGTTCAAAAGGAAATTCGAGGTCCATTTCCTCAAAACACTTAAAAAGCGTACTCCGCTCATTGATAAGATCTGCATCTAACAAAGGATGTTGAAACATCTCCTGAAGCAATCTTTCTCCTCCCTTAGTATGTACTTTATTAAAGATATTGTAAATGGAATGCTGTTTGTATTTCCCTAAAAGGTTCAGGTCCGTTAGCGTTTGTTTATCAACTATAAATTCATTCCAAACCGAAGGAAGGGTGCCACGTTCCAGCAATTCCAAAATGCCCTCATTTTTAATAATAACCATTCCATGCCGGTCTGCAGTAAGCCCTTTCTCCAATTTATATGTATAAACCGGCTTTGTCCCTTCCATTCTGGTAGGTAAATACACAAAATTAATGTTTTCACATCGCGTCTTCAATATTTCCCCTGCTTCAATAATGTGTGTAGAGATCATAAACATACTGTCTCGCTTTTTTGCAAATGCTTCTGTAAAAGCTATTGTAGCTTCTGCTGCATCTTTTACATTGGTACCACGAAACAACTCGTCAAAAAGGACAAACAAGTTTTTAGTTTTCAATTCGTTTGCTACTTTTTTTGCGCGCAACACCTCTGCATAGAAATGGCTGGCCCCCATCCCTAAATCGTCAGGCAGGTTTATGGTGGTAAAAATCCCATCTAATACCGAAAACTCCATCGTTACGGCGGCAATTGGGAAACCCATGTGCGCCAGGTACAAGGCCACGCTCAAAGACTTCATTAAGGTAGACTTACCTGCCATATTTGCCCCTGTAAGGAAAATCACATTGCTGTTTGGCGTAATTTCAATGGAATTGGTGACCGCGTTTATAATTTGTGGGTGATATAGGCCTTCTAACTTAGCATAATGATGATCTCCAGGTAATGCTTTAGGAAAACAAAATCCTTTTGAATTGGCAACCTTGGCGAGCGACAGATAAACATCCAGAAAGTAAATCTGCCGAAGTAATTTCTGCAGCAAGTCACGCTCCCGAAAGCGAAAAAGCACATCAAGTTCAGCATCTTCCATTGCAGATCGTTTACTTTTGCTAAGTGCAACAGCCACACTTTCAAAAACTGCCGAAGACAGTAAATGTCTTATTCCATCCATCTCCTCCTGGTAAGGATGCCCGGCTTTCAACTCAAACGATGTCACGAAGCCTTGCAGCCCCCGAATCAAATCTACTACTGCATCAATTCCCTTATGGATAATTAAGGTCTCTGTATCCATAGCAATCAAATTGCTGAGCCTTTTAGTAGCCGACTGCTCCTGCCCCAGCAATTTAGTTCGCTCATCAGTATTCAGCAAATACTGCTCAATTGCGTCAAAAATAGCCGTATCAAAAGGAAAGGCTAAATTGGTCCCGGCAAAATATTGAATAATGCCACTTCGGCGGTTAATGACCTTTTCGTCAGTTAAAGGATACCTAAACATCTCCTCTAACAAAGCTGCACCCCCTCGTGTTACGGTTTTATTAAAAATGGCAAACACAGAATTATTTCCGTGTTTACCAAAAATATTCAGGTCCTCCAGCGTTTGCCGGTCTGTTGCAAATTGCATAGCTATTTTCTTTTACGCCTCATTAAAAATATAGAACCAATTACCAGTAATATTCCTGGCAATACGCCCATGTAAACTATTTTTATCGTTTTTAAACCCGCAGAAGTCAAATTAAATCTATTGTCTTTCATTGGCTCATGACGGGTATCTACCGGAAACTCATTGTTCGCAAACCAGCTAAACAGACCAATACCCAATGCCATATTTGCCGGTTCCGTCTCCATTCGTCTCATTAAGCCCCCATTACTGAACAAATCAACACTTCCTGAGATCACGATACGCTGTTCCCGGCCATTAACTTTACGGTTTAAAGCCAATACCGTAGGGAAACTTCCTTTAACATCCCCATCTGCCGGCACAAAAGCAACGGTGCCAGAATCCGCAACCAATTTGCCTTTTTTTAACCAGCTTACCCGTTCGTCTGTTACCACAAGTGGCTGTATCGTAAAAGGTCCCGTTTTTACATAAGATAAAGCAGTTGCCCCCATCATACCAATCACCGAACCATTCTTTACCGGTTCCTGCAAATGCCAGGAATAGCTTGCAGCAGCATCAGTTAGTTTAGCCTTAATCAACTCGTAAGTAAATCCATCATTGCTAGCACCCATAGACTGTCCATTGATAGAAATGCCCACGCTTCCCATGCTTGGTCCCTGGTTGCCCTTTGGTTTACCCACATTCAATAGATTGTCGTCTTGCACCAGCTGACCATCCATTAACTGGACACCCAAACCCTTAAGTAAGGGGTTAATGACAGTTTGTTTTCCAGGCTCAGCCGTAATTAATAAATTGCCTCCACCATCTATATAGCGCTGAATTTGGGCCATTCCCACAGGACTGAAATCCTTACGTGGACCAGCAATCACTAAAACAGAAGCATCCGCAGGAATCTCCTGTTCAGTTAAAGAAATGCTTTCGGTATCAAAACCCTGGTTAATTAATGACTCTCTGGTACCAATGCCATTGCTTAGAATTCCATAGTCCCTATCTCCCTGAGGATTTCTGCCACGCTCCATTTCACTTTCTACAAAAACAATCTTCGGAAAGCTTTTTGCCGTTAACCTGTGTAAAGCTGCAGCAATCTCCGTTTCTGAAGGAAAAGTTTTCATATCATTATACAATCTTAAAAAGGTTGATTTTCCTTTGGACTTTAGCTGAATAACATAACGGTTATTTTCTGTACGCAGGTCTACCTCTTTTCTGATTTCTTCCGGAGTTTTAAATTTATCCATACTCATGTGAAAAGACTTGGCAGAATTTTCAGCAATTTGCTTCAACGTTTTCCCAGGATTATTCTCCATCAGCTGCTGTTCCTTTCCAGGCATGTCATAATAATATACGTACTTTAAAGTCACATTATGCTTAGCCCTCAGGTAAGGCTCCCAACGGTCCAGGTCCGTATTGCGCTGATTCGGTAAACCCTGCCATATAAATGGATCAAGTAAGTTGATGTACGAAGTAATTTCTAAAGGTTCATCGCCCAATTGTTCTACCCCTTTCAAGGCATTTGGATGGAGTGTAAATACTTTTGTACCTGTGCCATCGTAAGAAGCGATAAACCTAGGCATACTGCTTACGTAACCTATAAGAAGCGCCAGAGCAAAGGTTGCTGAATACTTTATAACAGCATGTAAAGTAGAAACCGTTTTCCTGTCAGATTGTAACCTGAAAAATGTAAACATCAGGAACATGGCAATAATTACAACAAAGTAAATCACATCTTTACTACTCAGCAAACCAACAGTCATATGATCCGTTCTTGAGGTAATAGAAAGAAAGTAAGTCAGACTTCTGATAAAATCAATATCCTGCCAAACCGTACCAATGTAACTGAATACACCAAATACCACCAGCGTACTCAGTGCCGCTACTACCTGATATGTGGTCAATGCCGACATAAACAAACCGATAGCAGAATAGGTACACAGGAGCATAAAAATACCAAACAAGCCCACCAGCATGGAAGATGTATCGGCAGATTTAATGATAAATGTACTGGTGAATACAAATATAGAAAGGACCAGGGTTAGCAAAAAGCTATAAAAAACCATAGCAATATATTTACCGCCCACAATCTCTCTTAGTTTAACAGGAGAAGAATACAGTAATTTGATGGTGCCACTGTTGGTCTCACGGCTAATCAGGCCCATGGTAATCAATGGAAGATATAAAAAGATTTTTTTGACCATTGCTCCGTAAAGCCCGTAAAACCCAAATACATTATTGGTCAAATACCCAACGGACCGAAGATAGCCACCGCCCAATTCCTGTTTAGTGAGCCATTCTTCTACAATAGAGGTATACGTTAATGAACTTTGAAAAACAAAGATAATGGTCAGAAACCAGGCAATAGGTGAGTAAAATAAGGTCTTCAGCTCAGCGATTGCAATTTTTAATGAAGTGTTCATTACAATATGATTAGGTAGTTTTAATTTTTGATTTATTAGACAACTGTGCAAATATTTCATCTACAGAACTTTTGTCGAGACTAATTTCTCTCAACTGCCAGCGGTTTTGAACGCTGGTTTCTACAATGCGTTCCGTTACTTCCTGATCGCCGTTAAAGAAGATACGCAGCTGTCTTTCGGTCAACACATCCACACTCGTAACGCCTGGTATTTTTAGCAATTCAGCTACTGCAGGCGCATTGTGCAACTGTACCACTACACTATGCGGCTCTACATAATTGTTAAAAGCTTCCATGCTGTCAGCAAAAACAATCTTTCCACCCTCAATCATAGTGATGTCGTTGCACAGCAATTGTATTTCAGAAAGCACATGAGATGACAGGATAACTGCCCTGTCGGCCGCAATCTCCTTAATCAGCAAACGGACTTCCACAATTTGGTTGGGGTCAAGGCCATTTGTAGGCTCGTCCAATACCACCAGCTTAGGGCGATGAATAATGGCTTGCGCTATCCCCACACGCTGTTTATACCCCCCAGACAGGTTTTTAAGCAGCCTGTTGCTAAAATGGGCAATTCCACATCGCTCCTTAGCCTCTTCTACCGCCTGCTTAATTTTATTCTTCGCAATTAAACGGAGCTGGGCACAATAAACCAGGTATTCATCTACGGTATAATCCAGGTATAGTGGCGGGTTTTGGGGTAAAAAACCAATGCGTTTTTTTGCCTCCTCAGGATGCATACTCATGTCTATCCCATCAATGTAAACCTTCCCTTCCGTATTGTTTAACACGCCACACATGATGTTCATTGTGGTTGATTTACCAGCACCATTGGAACCCAGCAGACCTACAATACCAGTCTCATTAATTTCCAGGTTGATGTCACGGATAGCCCATGAAGTACTGTACCTGTGAGATAAATTTTCAATTTTTAAAATCGGATGTTTCATATATTTTTTAAAAAAGAGTACCTGCCCGCCTGCAAAAGCAGACAGGTACATCATGAAATCTATAGGTGTTATTTATTTATAACCCAGGTTCTGGATCAGAAAAGGATTCAATTGTATTTGGGTCCTTGGAATGGGATAAAGCAGATCGTTATCTTCAAAGTCAGGCTTAAGCGTAGTTAGTACAGTCACAGCCTCACCTGTTCTCTTCAGGTCAAACCATCGGTTGCCCCATTCACACATCAGTTCTATCCTTCTTTCCTTCGCCACAGCTTCCAGGCAATCCGCTTTAGAAATTGTCCTGGAATAAGCAGGCAGTGCAGTAGTTGTTCCTCGGGCACGTTCCCGCAGCTCGTTGATGTCATCAACCGCATCCCCTACCAGGTTAAGTTGAGCCAGGGCTTCTGCACGGATCAGGTATTGCTCGCCCATGCGCAACATCATATAATCCTCAATCGTGCTTGCCTTTGTATCCCAGTTTTTATATTTATACGGTGCATAAATATCTTCAAAAGTTGTTGCTCCAGTCTGAATTCGGGTAAGGTTTAGCCATTTTTCCTTTCTCGGATCACCAATTTCAAAAGCATTCAACAGTGCATCCGTAACCTGATAACTTGGCAACTGACCGGGAGCGTAGGGGTAAGCAAGAAAAGCACGTGCTTCTGCAGTTTGTGAAGTGATTAAGCTAATTGCGGGCAATTGCCAAATCGCTTCATTACTTCCTGTAAGAAAAATATTGTCAATGGGCACCAGCGAATAATGACCAGAACCAATCACCTCAGTCGCAAGATCAGCAGCCTTTCTCCATTCTTTCCTGTAAAGATATACCTTCGCAAGCAAAGCTTTTACTACATAAGTGTTTGGTCTGGCACGACCAGAAGACGGATAATCTATACTGATGTCCCTTTCCGCATCCAAAAGATCAGAAAAAATTTGAGCATAAACCTGATCTACCGATGCCCTTGGCAGGGTTCTGGTTAATTTATAATCAATGCTGGTCACCAACGGCACACCACCGTATAAGTTAACGAGGGTAAAATAATACAATGCCCTTACCATTTTTAACTCAGCCAGCAGTTGTTTCTTTAAGGAAGCACTTATTCCGGTGCTGCCATTTATACCTTGCAAACAAGCATTTACAATATACAGCTTCTCTGTACCATAGGCACCATTCCATAAGTCACTAACCGTATAATTATCTGCCAGGATATTATTGTTCTGAAGTTGCACAGCGCCCTCGTCCCAGCCTTGTGTCGTATTCAACTCATCAGATGATAAGCCTGTTGCCGCAGTCATTGCCCCACTTAAAAAAGAAGGATTTCCAGATGAGGCACCAATACCATTGTAAACGCCTGCCATAGCACTCATTACATTGGCACTATCGGTAAAAACAAGTGCATCTGCCACCCTGTTGGCAGGATTATCAGGAATCTCTACCAACTTTTTACATGCATTGTTAACCAAGCATATGATGATTAAAAGAGTGGTTATTTTTAAATATGATGTATGAAATTTCATTTTCGTTGCTTTAATAGTTAAAGGATAAACCAAATGCAATGTTGCGCTGAATCGGCATGCCGTAAGTACTTCCTGCAGCTTCCGGATCACCTACTTTATAACCGGTTATCGTAAATAAGTTCTGCGTATTCACATAAACCTTAAAGTTCTGCATACCAGCTTTTCTAAATACAGCCTGAGGAAGTGTATACCCTAAAGACACCGTTTTTAACCGGATATAAGAAGCATCACTAATGGCACCAGAAGATATCTGGAAGGCACCTGCAGCAGTAGAAACCTCGCCATACGTGGAAGTTGCTTTCTGAATATCACTGATGTCGCCAGGCTTTTTCCAATGATCCAGCGCTATAACAGGAATATTGCCCAAACCGCCGATTCCAGTTCTACCCTGTGAATAGAGTCCTCCAATATAGTTTATACCCAGCGTTTTACTGAATTGGAGAAATACAGATAAACTGAAATTTTTATACGTAAAATTATTGCCTAAACCTCCGAAAAATTTAGGTTGCAAATCAGCAATTATGCTTTGATCGCCACCCTTAGAAGCCAGGTTATAGTCTGGGTTGCTGGTCACTTCTCCATTGGCTTTATAAAATTCAAACAAACCTGTTTCCGGGTTAACGCCCTTATAATTAAAGCCAAGCACCGCACTGGTAGACTGCCCAATAAAATAACTATAATTATATGCAGAGTTTTCTAAGCCGGGAAAAGCAATGAGCTTGTTACGGTTAAAGCTAATGTTAAATGAAGAGTTCCAGTTAAAATCCTTCGACTTCAAATTGGTTGAAGTCAGTGTAAATTCCCATCCTTTATCCTGCAATACAGCCTGGAAATTTTCTGTAACATCGTTAAAACCAACCTGAATTGGCAAGGCACTCGCAATCAATTGGTTTCCCGTTCTATTTCTATACCATGTACCGTTAATGATCAGTCTGTTGTTTAAAAATCCAAGATCCATACTGATGTTCAGGGATTTCTTTGTGCTCCAGCTGTAATCGGGGTTATATAAATTATAAGGAATATACGAACGTACACCCTGAAACAAGGGGGCAGTGGTGCCAGATATCCAGTATGGTTTGTAACGGTATGCTTCTACACCATCACCTCCTGTGGTACCGTAACTTCCGTAGAGTTTGGCATAACTTACAAAAGGCAGTAGGTTTTTAAAGCCCTGTTCTTCTGAAAAAATCCAACCCAATGCTGCTGAACCAAAATTGCCAAGCTGGCGTCCAGACCCAAAATTACTTGAAATGTCTCTCCTGGCAGTTAAACTCAGGATATACTTCTGGTTGTAAATGTAGCCGAGCCTTCCAAATCCTCCACTATATTTATAAATGGTATTATTGTCTCCAATTTGAAAACTGGTCGCCCCGCTTAAAGATCCCATCAATGCTTCACTTCCATACCCTTGTGCCATAATATTGGTACTGTAATCCAGGCTTTTCTTATAGGTAGAACCCAAAAGCACATTTAAAACACCCCTGCCTAGATTGCGTTCAAAATCCAGTTGCGGCTCGATGTTAAGGGTTTCAAACTTCTGATCTCCAACCTCAACCCTGGATATCGCATTATAAGCCGGGTTTACCGAACTTTTAGGATGTGTGGTATACTGTGTAGTATTAAACCGGCTATATCCCAAATTCGTGGTAAACTTAAGCCCGTTCATGATTTTCCAGCCTAGCCTTAAAGAAGTATTTAAATTATAAGATTGTGCCAAACTGGTTTCTTTTATATAAGCGTACTGTTGAAACTGGGTAATATCTACCCCTTTGTAATTCCAGACCAGGTTTCCCGATGCATCCAGCATATCCGGCAGGTTTGGCGGAGTAAGGTAAATTGACGTAATGTTAGGATTCCCTGAAGTATTATTTCTATTATAAGAATAATCAGTCCCGAAATCAAAGGTTAACCTGTTATTCCATACGCCATGATGAACGGCAGAGTGCATGGTAAAAGTCTTCTCCGCGTAATCACCCGGGAAATTATAATCCGATTTTGAATATCCACCACTAAATACAAAGTTTGTATTTTCAGAACCTCCGGTCAAACTCCCGTGCGTGCGTGTTGTACTAGCTGTATTGTTAAAGAATTCGTCGTAGAAATTAGTATACTTATTCTGGTCAAAGACCACCAAATCAGGGAAACTATACATATCATATTGGTCTGGTGCGATCCCATCGTTGGTAGCAGCTTCTTTTCTTAATTCCAGGTATTGCTGGGTATTCAGCATTTGCAATGGCCGTGCTACCCTGTTGATACTTTTATCTACAGTTGCCGTAAAACTGGTTTTACCACCTTTACCTTTTTTGGTCGTAATCAATATTACACCATTTAAACCCTGAGTGCCATAAATTGAAGTCGCGTCAGCATCTTTAAGCACAGTTATTGACTCAATATCGGCCGGATTAATGTTATTGAATGGACTTACACCCAGTTCCATTCCGTCACCAGTACGGGCTGCACCAAGTGCAAAATATTGATTAATATCTCTGTTTTGAGGTGCAAAAGGTACGCCGTCAATAATGAACAGAGGTTGGTTGTAAAGTTCATCATCACTGCCAAACGCAAAAGAAGATCTCAAAGTATTTTGTCCCCTGATCTGAAGTTTAACCGAACTTCCGGGTGCACCACTGCTTTGTCTTAACTCAAGACCTGGAACGCGTCCCTGTAGGGCTTGTAAAACATTGGTCACAGGTTGACTGGCAATGTCTTCAGCAGTAATGGTTACCGCAGAGCCTACGCTAAAGCGCCTGGTATTGGTACCATAGGCAATAACTTGTACAGCGTCCAGATTGGCATCAAAACGCTCCATTTTAATCTCGCCCATATCTGGTTTAACTTTAAGGCTTTTAGTTTTAAAGCCTACATAGGAAATTGTTAACACAGCCTTTTCATCTAAGCCAGGCAAGTAAAATCTTCCATCACCATCTGTATTGGTCACCATATGGCCTTTCTCCCATAAAACTGAAGCCCCGGCTAATGGAATACCCTCTTCGTCTATAACACGTCCACGGACATTAATTTTATTAAAATAATTCACTACATCCTCCAGCAAAGAAGTCTTTTTCTTTCTTGCAATAATGGTCTGATCCTGGATCGTGTAACTCATATCTCTATTCTTAAAAATATCATCAAGCACATCCTTAAGTAGCAGATTATTAAAATCAGCATCCATCTTTTCAGAGCTTTTAATGGCATCCAACAGGAACACGTTATAACCTGTTTGCTTTCTGATTTCAGAAAACACCTTATCCAGCGTCACATTTTTCTCTGAAAATGTGATTCGCTGTCCGTAAGAGGCAGCACTCACCTGCATTATCGCAGCAATCAATATGACAGTGGTTAACTTCATAATCAATAGAAATTTTGTCATGCAGCGCGGCAGGCTGCACGAAATCTTGGTATAAATTTTATACATTTACGTGTCTTTAAATCGTGAATAATTGTCTTCTTCAATCGTTCTCCCATTCAATGGGATAGATTTTCAGGTATTTTAGAAAAGGGGTGTTAGCGCACTCCTTTTTTTATACAAGAAACCTTTGGGCTTGCCTACGTTTTTTCTTTGAGAATTTTCATGTGGTTTGGTTTTAGTTGATTATTAATTGGTTGATTTTATGATGGTAATGGTTTTTTCTTTGACTTCAAATCGTATTGAGCCGGCCTTTGCCATCATTTGAAGCACTTTACTTAAAGAATTAAATTTACTTATGGTTCCGTAGGTAGATAACTGTTCCAGGACCGGATCTTCAAAAATCACTTTAACACCGTACCATCTGGATATTTTTCGCATCGCTTTTACAAGTGGTTCATCGTAAAACATAAACATGCCATTTTTCCAGGCTATAACGTTATCTGTATTTACCTCCCTCACAGATAACGAATTAAGCGTAGCAATAGACTGCTGTCCTGGTTTTAGTAATTTGGAATACGCCGTATTTCCTGAAAGGGACACTCTGGCCGCTCCTTCTATCAGCGTTGTGCTCACAGTTAGCTCATCTCCATAACTGTTGATATTAAAGGTAGTGCCAATATCTTCTACAAGCTGCCCCTTACTCACTACGCGAAAGGGCTGAGCGGCATTATGCTTAACTTCAAAAAAAGCTTCACCTACCAACTCTATTTTTCTTTCTTTTAAAGCAGCAAAACTAACAGGGTATTTTAAAGACGAAGAGGCATTCAACCAAATGTTGGTGCCATCAGGAAGTTTCAACTGATATTGTCCACCAGCCGGAGTCTCTATAGTGTTGTATCCTCCAATATTTGCTGTATGCTGATCTTCTGCTAAAGTGTAAACAAGTTCCCCATCTTTGGTTTTGGTGATGGTGATGCCAGACTCTATAGCCAGCTTACCATTCGCGCTAGAATTTAAACTGATTCTTTTTCCATTGGCCAGCTTTAAAAAGGCACCATTTAATCCGGGTTTTACATCACTACCCTGTGCAATGACCACACTTTCTACGGGCTGCCTGTTTAGGAAAAATAACCCTATTCCGATGACCAAAACAACAGACGCAGCAGCTACCAGTCCTGGCCACAATTTTATAACTGGCTTTCTTTTAATATCCTGTACTAATTTCTCCCAGCTTTCCAATTCGTCCGCAGCAATCTGCTCCTGAGCTACATTGCTAACTTTATCTTCAAAACGAGCATACCAGGTTTCAACCCAGGCATTTTCCTCTGGGCTTGCTGTACCTGCGATGTAACGTTCTAATAGTCTTTCTGCCTCTTGTTTTTCCATTATAAAAGGATTTAATAACCCCTATTACTCAATAGACAAATCACAGGCGGGGATGGAGTATCGGAAACTAAAAAAAAGTTAAAAATAAATTTGCCCCTAATTTTGAGCGAAGGATTTTAAGTGCATTTTGCACCTGCTTTCTTACCGTTAGCGGACTGGTATTTAACAACGTCGCTATTTCATTGTGCGATAAATGTTCATTCCTGCTCAACTCAAATACACGCCTCATTTGGGGTGGTAAAGCCGTGATTTCCCGCTCTATTAACGCAGCAAGCTCTTTTTCTCGCAGCCTCCAGTCCGTTACATTTTCGCCGGCAACTAAATAATCTTGTAAAGAGGCCGCATAAGCTGTCCGTACTTTTTGCTTCGTAAAAACATTAATTACCCGGTTACGAACAGAGGAATATAAATAGGCCGCAAGTCCTGAAGTAAGTATCAAAGACGCTCTGTTATTCCATAAAAAAGCAAATAATTCCTGAAGAATATCCTTTACCTCTTCCCTATATGGTAATCTTTTGAAGGCATGGTTATACAAAAGCGCATAATAACGCTTATGGATTTCATTAAATGCGGCCTGGTCACCAACCTTTAATAAGGATGTTAACTCTACATCTGTATACGTACTATATGCGGCCATTTTGCTTAGAGAAATCTAAATATACCAAAATCAAACGCCAATATTAGTTAAAATTTGGAGAATTTTGATGTAAAGATCTTAGAACGCTAAGTAAATTAGCGTATATTGAGTGCCGTAGCAGCCTCAATGGTAAATTTACCATGATAACTAATCTCTTTTAACCGGCTCCAGCAAATATCCAAGCTTGCTCAGGCTTTTAATTAAACCCATTTCAGCACCAAGATGTCCTGCGCCAACTACAAACAAGGTGCTTTCCTTTTTCATTAATCCAGGCATCACTTTTATCCAATTTGCATTACGGACATCCAGCATCCATTTTTTCGCATTCTGGTCGTCGACAATTGAGTTTAAAGCCTCTATGTCCTCCTGCTTATACAGGTCTACCATCTTTTGTAACAAAATTTCACTTTTCTCCGTATCCAGCATTTGACTTATCAACACACTGTCTGTAATTGCCTTGTTAAAAAAAACCAACTGCTCTTCTGGAGACTCCAATCCAGCGATGGTTTTATGCTTCGCCCTGGCCAGAGCCAAAAGCGAAGCTTCATAAGATTTAGGCTGCCCACAGGCCATCATTCTGGAAGACAGAAAACTGCTGATGGCCATCAGGTTCATATACTCAAACTGCTGTAATGGAACGGAAGCCTTAACCTGCATAAGTGAATCCAGTAAGTGGTAATTTTCAGGACTTAACCTCTTGCGCAAAGAAACGGGAGAATACATCAGCCGCTGTATTTTTTTATTTAAGACCGAATCTGCTAAATTTAGTTCAAAGACAAGTCCGTCTACCTCTTCTACCGCAGCTTTTAACGATCCGGACAGGTAAAAATCATTTTCACAAATCATGTGGATCGTACCATAGAGATAAGAGGGTTTAGCCAAGCCATTTCCGCTAATCCTCCAGAGCAGGGCCTGGCCTGGTTTTTTACTTTGTGCAATCCCCTGAACTGCTAAAAGCAGCAATATTGAACTTAAAATCCTTTTCATAATCAGCATAAATATATCAAAAGGAACTTAATAGGATAACTTTCTCTGATCTCTCAACAAGAGGTATTTTTGATAACTGGTTTTGCCTAACACCCCTCTTAAAAAGCTGATCTGCCTCCGGTCAATTGATTGCATGCCCGAAAGCTTTTCCTTTTCGGATAAATTCCGGGATTGTAATACCTCGATATAATTATTGTAATAAGTTTCTAAAGACCAACCTAATTTTGACAACTGATAGGCTTTAAGCGTCAGTTGCTCATTTAAGTTTTTAAGAAATGTGGTTTTATAATTTGCCGCAGTAAGTCCTTTAAAAAAACGCTGATAGTCCTGAAGTGAATAGGCAGTTACAATTTTTTGGATCATTGCTTCCTCTTCCGGACTGCGATAAGCCGTACCTTCATCCTCTACCTCCATGTTAACCTTATCAGGCTCCCCCATGAGTTCTTTTAATTTGTGCTCCAGGGCTTCGTGCTGTAAATTCAGCGCTACAATATTGCCATTCTGGTCAAATAATGCCAAATACGGAATTCCATTAAAGCGATAATCCAGCATTGCCCTACGTCCGCCATCCTCAGTACGGCCTTGTGGCCAGGGCATGGCCTCCTCGGCTAGCGATTTCTTCCACATATCATCCTTGGTATCCAATGAGATAGCCAACACTTCTAGCCCTTTGGAATGATATTGCGCATACAACTTCTTGATACCGGGAATGCCCGCCCGACAAGGCACGCAATAGGTGCCCCAAAAATCAACGAGTGTATATTTAGCCTTTCCAAGTACACTTTTTAACGATTCTTTCCCGCCGGCCGTGTTCAGATAAGCTACATCAGTTGCAGGCTGTCCCACATTTAAACGCGTAATGTCAAAAACATAATTTTTAACGGCAACATGATCAGGATTTGCCTGTAGCAACTTCGCTCCTGCTTCCTGTAAAAATTTCGCATCCCTGTCAAAATCAAACTGACTTAATACATGGATAACAGCAGGAACCGTGGCATATTTTTCTGCCATAGACAAGAGTTGGGTTTTATAGTCCTGCTCAGCTTTGGCTCTGTCCAACTTAGGGTCTCTGGATGATAGTTTGACATGATATTCGGAAATCGTATGGTTAAATACATCCATCAGCTCATTGTTTACATCGCCCTTAATGACCGGAAGTGCTGCTGCAGAAAAATTAATTTCTACAGCTTTCTGATCTGCCCAAAAAGGACTCAAATCTGTTTCTGAAAAACCAACCAGGTATACTCCAGATTTATTTACGGTTAGCACCTTACTATAAGTTCCATTTTTCAGTTTACAAGAATCGATTATAGACGGCCTGCCCGGGCCCTTTTCGTAAAAAAATAAAAGCGTTTTGTTGTTGGCGGCAGTTGATTTACCACTTACTTTAACCGTAATTTGAGCAGTAGAGCATAGCGGAAAAAGAGAAATCAGTAGGACAAAAAGTTTTTTCATGGGGTTATAGTTATTTAATAGCATCTTGAATTTTTGAGAAGAGCGCCGGATCCATTACCGTTCTTTCCATTACAATCATCCCGGCTGGATCTATTAAAAAGCAATAGTTCAGCGCAAAAGTCAGGTTATATGCTTTAGCCGTCGGGCTGATCAGCGTACCTGTAGGACTGTCGATCTTGTTAAAGTCTACCACACTGGTCCATTGGGAAGATGCTGAATGCTGCATACTGTTCCATAAATCCATGTTGTTGGTAATGGTAACGCTATAAATACTAAAATTTTTCCCTACCATCTGACCGAAAATCCTTGCTAAATTCCTGGTATCCGGGCTTGGAGAAAAGCATAACAATACATACTTTCCTTTTAAGGTGCTTAACGAGACCATTTTTCCTGTCGCGTCCGGCAAATTGATCCCTGGAGCCGGCATTCCTTTTTTGAGGGTTTTTGCGGTCTCAATTTTTGCAGCAAAAACCTTTCCTAGCTGAGAATTTCGGATTTCAGGGCTAAAACGACCAAATAAAGTTGCTATGGTGGCATCGCTGTATTTAGACAATACCTCAGCAAACCTTAACTTATGAAAGGCCACAAAGCTATCCGGATGAGTCGCAATAAAAACGCTGTCCAACTTTTCCTTATCTTTAATGATGGTTACCGATCTTATTCTCAAAGAATCCAGACCTGTCTGGTTGTTTTCTGTGCGGTATTTTTCACCCAGGTCATTAAGGGCCCACATCTGCCGGGCCACAGCAAGTTCAGCTGCCTCTGACTCTTCAAAATATTTTTGTTGTTTTCCTGCCGTGATGGTCGCTGCCTTTAATCCTGAATCACTTTTAATCAGCGTTTCTCTACCTTCCAGATAAAATTCGCGCATGTCCTGGCGCATCCGCTCTTCGTAAGTTGGCCTGCCATAAATGGGATTAATTTCAAGTGTAGCATCAGCCGGGGCCTCAATTAGCCCTTTAAATTCAAAGGAACCATTTTTAAATTGGACAGAATCTACCACGTTCTTTCCCATGTTAAAATAAGTCAGCCTTATCCATCCGCTTTGGCTTTTGTTGATCTGGCCTCTGACGATAAATTGTTTCTGTGCAGATGCTGCCGATCCGAAAACCAGCAGCATGAGCATTATATTAATATTTTTAAACATTGTTTTTAAGGGTTATTATTAAATGAAGGGTTAGCCGCCATAATATTCGGGGGCAGTTGTAAAACCAATCTTTCCGGTTGTTTAAGGGTAATGATTTGTGCCTGGCCAGATGCCGGGTATATTTTATGTGTAAACACCGCTCCTGCAAATTGCAGATCTACAGAAAGTCTTCTCATGTCGAACCACCGATAGCCTTCGGCTGCAAATTCACGGATCCGTTCTTCCATCACAAAGCGTAACAAAGTGGGGCCATCTGCCATAGCTGCAGCTGGAACCAATGCATCCGGCACATCATTTCCCAACTCGTCTTTAACCCGGATTCTCTTCTTCCGCAAAAATTCAAGATCATCCTTTGCACCACTTAGATCGTTCAACCTCGCTTTACATTCCGCACGAAGCAAGTAAAGTTCAGATAAAGTTACACCAAACCTGCTGTAGGAAACCCCATATTTACGGAGCCTGCCTCCCGGGATCATTGAACCATCGAAATATTTGTTGGTGTAAAAATTAAGCCTAAAATCAGTTGCCCCATATAATTGGGCAGTTTCCGGGGTAATCACAATACCATTATTCCCATTGGCATAAGGGTTTGAAAAAGTTTTTGACAATACAGATTCGGTAAAATCAGTATAATTATTTCCCGGAGATGCCGGACCAGTTTGTGCACTGACCGGCAAAAATGAACCTCCGGGAGCAAATGTAATGTTGTAATCATACAACATCGCTGGTGTACTGGCACTGGCATTATCGATAAAGGCGGCATTTAACAATGGTAGCGCTAGATCTGGCTTACCCATAAATAAATATACTTTTGCCAGGATACCTTCGGCAGCAGCTTTAGACATACGCGTTTTTCCAGCAGCATTCAGCGGAAGGTTGGGTATTGCAGTTTTCAGGTCATTGATGATAAAATCATAGTTTTCCTGAACAGTTCCCCTTGAGTAAAAAGTCTCCACAACATCGGCTTTAGTAATGACAGGAAAACCTAAATCACTTCCCGCAGTAGCGGCAGCATAAGGTTTGGTATAAAAGTTAACCATTTGAAAGTAAATCCATGCCCTGGTTGCCATTGCGTCGGCCTGAAGTGCCAGGTTTTGTTGCGCAGTCCCTCCTTTAGCCTGCAATACTTCATTGATAACCAGGTTACAGGCGTATACGTTCTGCAAGAAAATCCTCAAATCAGAAGCAATATCCGTTACCTGACCATATAAAATTGCATCCCATTTAAAGAAACGCTGCACAAGAGGTTGGGAAGAATTAAAATAATTCTGTTCTGCACCAATTTCATCACCCATTAATACGGGGCCCTGCCAACCGCCGCCTTGTAAATACTGGTATAGTGCAGGACTGTTCATCAGCAGATTATAATCTTCCGTGGTTTCTGCAATTTGCTTGCCTTTTGGGATCACCTCCAAAAAATCCTTTTTGCAGGAACTCAGCAAAATCAGTGATGTGAAAAGGACGAATATGGATAGTTTGTTTTTTAAAATCATCATTTCTAGTTTTAAGATTAGAATGTAATATTAGTACCAATGCTGTAGGAGTGCTTAAACGGAGGGATACTCCTTGCACCTGTAGACAGGTTATGAAATTCAGGATCTATATTATACTTATTTGCTTTCCAGACCATGAAATTTGTGGCCTGTACAAATACACTTGCCGAAGCAATTTTGACCGCTTTCAAAACTTCCTTTGGTAAAACGTAATTTAAGGTAATGTCCCTCAATTTGATATATGACGCATCTACAACATTTCCATCGCCCATTAAATAATAATTCATGTCCCGGTTGTTATAGTGATCGTTCATATTGGCCACGTAAGCTGGAATATCCGTGAAGGCCTCGTCACCCGGCTTCTTCCATCTGTTGTTAAATTCAGGGCTGATGTTACCGTTAAATGAAGTGGCAGAACCGCTCAACCTTCCGGTATAAAATTGATTCACATCCCTTCTCATCACATGCCCCATATTGTAGATCATGTTGGCTGTAACGGAAAGATTTTTATAACTGAATGTATTTGAGAATCCCCCGTTAAAGACCGGCATAATAGTTCCCTGATAGACTACATCATCGCCCTGGGCAACATAAAGGCTCTTGGTAACGGAACCATCCTGCAGCCTGATCATAGGACTTCCTGTATTGTCCAGCCCGGCATATTGGTAGGCAAACAGCGGTAACAAACCATATCCGGCAAAATAGGAAGAATAGATTTTACTCCCTGCCTGATTGGCATAAGGACTTGGCACACCGTAATCCACCAGTTTGTTTCGGTTATAACTAAAAACCAGGTTTGAGGACCATTTGAAATCGCGTGATTGTACATTCAGCGATCTTATTGAAAGGTCTACCCCCTTATTGGTCAACTCCCCTATATTTCCAACAACCGCAGAATATCCGCTTAGAGGATTTAAAATCAAGCTACCTAAAAGATCTGTAGTATGTTTATCATAAATATCCAGGCTAAATCCAAGGCGGTTTCTAAATACCGAAACATCCAGACCAAGGTTTTTGGTCCTTGTTGCCTCCCATATCAATTTATTATTTGAAGGCGACTGCACGCTGATACTGGTTCCTCCCGGATTGGTACCATAATCTGCACCTAAGATGTTAAAATTTGAACCCGCAGCAGCCTGGGGTGAATTTCCGGCAATACCGTAGGTAGCACGTATCGATAGCTCATTCAACCAGGAAATATCTTTCATGAAATTTTCCTTTGCCATCAGCCATTTACCTCCTATACTCCATACCGGCTTATTTTGAGCAGACTTATCCTTACCAAATAAATTACTTTGATCTATTCTCCAGCTGGCATCAATATTATATTTACCAGCAAAACTATAGTTTGCCAAACCAAACCAGGAAGTAAAGCGTTGCAGGTTTTCAATTGGGGCAGAAACAGGTTCAAGCGGCCTGTTGCCATAGATGATTGGGTTAATACCCCTGTTAATCGCTGCATAATCAGGAAGCTGCGAGGTCATTAGCGCCTCATTGTAGCCATACACTGTTGTTGATCTGCTTTTTAGAAATTGTTCCTGAATATCCTGTCCTCCTTCTAATGACAAACGGTCCTTACCACCTCTAAAACTGTGCTGGAAAATCAGTTGATTCCTCAGGGTCCAGTTTTGCTGATCTGTGTTCGATGTACTGTAACGGCCACCAGTTGTAGGAAGATAATATACAGGGACCGAAGTTATGGTTGGAGAAACCGTATTACTCAGGAGTTCCTTTCTGGAAGCGAAAGATCGGATGTCGTTGAAGCTTTCACTATTACCTGGAGATTTTAAATAGCCATACGTACCTCTAAAACTTAAGCCTTTCCATACGTCTACAGTTACCTTTCCATTTAAATTGAGAACAATGTTATTGCTTTTGTTACGGCTATAGCCTGGTTCGTCTAAGGGCACATAGTTTAAGGAGATCCGTCCTCTTTGTTCGTATTCGCGTCTCAGCGTTTCAGACCAGCCGCTTAGGTAGGGCATCGAAATGGCAGTACCATTAGCATCGGCAAACAATTGATAGGGCAAAAACTGATTGTCGATACTCAAATTGGCAACACCACTATTATTAGCGCTCGTTAGTGTAGTATTTAAAGAAACGCTGATCCGTTTTGAAACATTCAGGTCCTGGGCAAAATTAAACCTGTATAAGTTATTCTTTTCGCCAGGTCTGTTGCTTGTTACATTATTATAAGATAATGATCCATAAAATGAGTAAACCTCACCTCCGGCAGAAGCCGAAATGGTTTGGTTGGAACTCATGGCATTCCGGTAAAACAGTTGCTTTACCTGGTCCATATTATTTATCGCCGCCAGGCTATCCAGCTTTGCATTCACCTGAGCTTGTGGCAAATTATTTTGATTGTAGAGTATTAATTCATGCGGTGCGATCAGGTTATAGGTCAGCGTATTTAAAGGATAATCTGTTGCACTAAAGGTTTCACGCGCAGCGTTAATAAATTCCCTGCTGCTCATTACCGGCCTGTAATCAAAATCTGGTTTGCCGGCAAAATTGACATAACTGTTGTAACCGATTTTAAGGTTTTGCTTTTTCCCTCCCGTCTTTGTGGTAATTACAATTACGCCATTTGCGGCCTTTGAACCCCAAATTGCTACTGCAGCGGCATCTTTTAGTACTGTAATATCAGCTACATCATCTGGATTAATATTAGTGATGTCCTCAACCATCACATTATTTACCACATACAAAGGATCCGGGTTAACATAGATACTGCTGGTTCCACGGATGATACTTTGATTGCCTGCCGAACTTCCATTCCTGCTAACCGTTATTCTCGGTCCGGGCACCATGGTCATCCCAGGTATTAGGCCTTCCAGCCGTGTAATGATATTGGTTGTTCCTGTTCTGTTTTTAAAAACCTCCATATCCGGTTTCGCGTAGGCGCCGGTAGCCCTTTCTTTGCTCAGTGTTTGAAAACCGGTCTGGATTTTTACTTCGCTAAGCTGGGCTGTTAAACTGCGCAACTGAATATTTTGAAAAGGCATCTTTTCTCTTGCAATAAAAGAATAAGCATCGTAGCCGAGGAAGCTTACAATAATGTTATCGCCAAGTTCTGTTTTAATGGAAAAACGCCCGCTTGGTCCGGTAATAAATATACCTTTAGATGAACGAATTAAGGCACCGGGCATGGGCGTGCCCGTGGTATCAGTTACCTTCCCTTCTACAACAACAGGTAGCTGGAAAACCTCAGCAATTTTAGAAAGCAGGGAGACTGGCTTTTCTTTAACAATCACAGTTCGGTCGTCCACCGTATAGGTTAGGGGTTGATTTTTAAATAATTCTTCTAAAACCTCCTTTAATTCTGCATGATCCACTTTTATGGTCACCATTTTGGTTTGCGCCAGCAACTGGTCTGTATATAAAAAGTTGTAGCCACTTTGCTTCCTGATTTCTGTAAACAGGTGTTTGAGTGTGACCCCGTTTTCAGACAGCGTAATCTTCTGGGCAAAACCAGAAGCGCTCACCTGCATAATGGTGGCTATTAATATGACGGTGGTAATGCGCATAATGCGTAGCAATTTCTTGGTATAATTTTTATACATTTGTTTGTCTTGGTTAAGTTGATAGAATCGCAAATTATATTACACTCATCCGGGACATCTGGCCAGTTGTGCAGCAAACACATCTGGCTTTTTTTCACCGGATAATTTATTTCGAGGATCGTTATTTCGTCACCGTTATCCTCCTTCCTTCAATCTTAAACTGAACTTTCCCGGTGAATTCCAGCTTTTTGAGTACTTGTGATACGCTCGCAAAACGGTTCACTGTTCCTCCGAATGTATCTTCCGGCAGCGGGCCATCAAATACAATTTCTACATTATACCATCGGGCTATTTTACGCATCACAGATCTGATGTCTTCATGTTCAAACATAAAATAGCCATTCTGCCAGGCCACCGCTTGTTCCGTATTTACTTTTTCTACGCCAATCTTTCCCCGAAAAAGTGTGGCTTGATCGCCGGGCTTAAGTACAACACCCTCATCACCAATACCGGATGATACCCTTACAGCTCCTTCCAATAAGGTAGTTTTTATCATCGCTTCATCCGCATAACCATCAATATTAAAATGCGTTCCCAGTACTTCAACTTCCTGTTGGCTTGTTTTAACCACAAAAGGATGGGTTCTATCTTTAGAAATTTCAAAATAAGCTTCCCCGCTGAGCGATATTCTTCGCTGTTTTGCACCGGCAAAAGACACTGGATATTTCAATTCCGAAGCCGCATTTAACCACACCCTTGAGCCATCGGGTAACTGCACCTGATAGGTTTGCCCCTTAGCGGTAGCTAGTGTGTTACTGGCATGATTTCCAGCTTTAGTGGAATTGCCCAGTATGTACAGCAGCTGACCGCTTGCTGTTTTTGTAATACTTACACCTTGCTCATTGGCCAGCGCCCCATTTTTTGCTTCTCCCAGGCTTATTTTTTTGCCATTGGCTAAAGTTAAAGTCGCCCCCTGTTTACCAGCCGCAATATCATGCTTTTCAAATTTGGCACCCTGATCATTGTACTTCTGATAAAAATATAAACCAAAGCTCAGTACAAACAAAACCGTAGCGGCAATAGCCAGCCTTGGCCATAAAGTTTTCATTCCGGTTTCCGGATTAACCATCAAACCAGTCTTAATTCCTTGCATACTTTGAATGCGCGTCCATACCTCTTGCCTGGCCTGGTCGAAATCTTCGTCGTTCAAATCACTTTTATTCCCCGCATCGATTTTCAACAGCCATTTATCAATGAGCACTAACTCCTGTGCCGTACAAGTTCCTGCTTTATATTTAGCAATGAGTGCTTCCGGATCTGTCATCTGTATTTATTCGTTTTTTACTATTAATTGTATTTTAAGCCCTACTATATACAGAACAACTCAAACATAGGCAGTGGGTAATGGGGAGAAAAATAAATATAAAAAAAAGAGACTGAATCATGTTACATGATCAGTCTCCTTTCCAATATTTACCTTGTGATCTGCTATTGCAACCAGGTCTTCTGGCCTTTTTTCATCTTTTCCAAATTGCTGAGGTAATCTTGCTTCACACTCGTATCCGCAATATAAATCGCTTTTTCCTGCATAGCAATTGCCTCCTTTACCTGACCGCTTTTGTACAGCAAATTGGCATAGGTATTCACAAGCCATTCGTTATGATCTTTTTCAGGCGAACGATTAATCCAATCCATTGCCAGGTTGATACCATTTTTATCTGAAATGTTTTCAAAAACAGCCCATGCAAAGTTGTTCAATTCCTGAGGGTGTAAATCATTGCCATATTTTTTCATAAAAACAGTTGCAGTCTCCTGAAAACACTTCCAGTTTTGTTGGCCCTGATAGTACTGTACTTTATACTTAGCAACCACAGCTTCTGCATGAAGGGGATATTTTTCAGCTATAGCTGCTTGCAAGGACTTCCAATCAGGTACACCAGTGACTATTTTTGCAACCAAAGGCATTAATTCCTCCGTGTAAATAATTCCTCTTACCCTTTCTGCGGCCTGCCCTTTACCCAGGACTTCATCAACCCGATAGCCATGATTCAGAAAAACCTCGAAGCCTTTGTCTTTTCTGGCAGTAGTAAAGCGGCTTAAGAACATAATGTTTTCTTTAGTAAGCAGGTCATTCTGAGTCTCCAAATACTGGCTCGCATACTTCAGTGCATGCTCCCTTTCCATTACACCCTGAGCGGCAATTGCCAGTCGCATCATCATTTCAGGTTCTTTTCTGGTCGATTTTTCAAAATTAGCCATCATGGTATAATACTGTCTGCCAGGATCAAGCGCATCAGCAGCTTTAGCAATAAGGCTTTTTGCATTTTCTATCCCAGGTACCCTATGCACCAATTCTCCATCAGGCGAAAAGAAAAAAAATGTAGGTAAAGATGGCATCCCATACTTTTTAACAATCATCTCCACATCATTGTACCACATCTTCACGTATTCATCATCTTTACTTGTTCTATCTAATTGAAGTTTAAGGCAGATGAACTTATCATTAAAGAAATCACCCATCTCTTTACGCGGAAAAACATCTTTCAACATCTTTATACAAGGAGCACAATAGCTGCCATAACAATCTGCAAAGATGTATTTGTTTTCGGCCTTTGCCTTTGCTTTTACCTGCTCCCAGTTGAGTGTATGATCAAAGTTAACACCCTGTGCATTTGCCGATATTAAAACGGATAATAATAATAATATAAGAAATAAATACTTCATGATTTTATTAGTTCTAATGAGTTATTTCAATAACATTTTTAACTTTTCAGCAAGCTTTTCATCCCTGAGATCTTTTGCAATGATAACTCCATTGGGATCTAAAAGGAAATTCAATGGAATACCCGTGATACCATACATCGAAACCACTTTACTCTCCAAGGCCTTTGCCTCACAAATTTGTGTCCAGGGAAGTTTCTCATCATGAACTGCTTTTAACCACTTCTCCCTGCTGCTGTCAAGCGATACGCCCAGGATCTCAAAATTTTTATCTTTGAATGCGGCATAACTTTTTAGCAGATGCGGAATCTGCGTGCGGCAAGGCCCGCACCAGCTTGCCCAGAATTCAACCAGTACATATTTCCCACGAAACGAAGAAACCGAAATCGACTTCCCTGTGCTGTCAGGCATACTAAAATCCAATGCAGGGTTCCCTATCGTCAATGATGCTAGTGCATTCATTCTTTTGCTTATAGCCATCATATCTGGCCGATTCCTAAGTTCAGGAGATAAAGAGGCTGCAAGACGCCCAATATCACCAGCATTATCAATCTCTGCCATACCTGCCCTTTCTTTAATAATTGCAATGTTTAAAAGTGCGTCGGGATGCTGTATAAGAAATGTCGATTCAATTTTCTTTTCTATTTTGTTCAAACTATCCATCTTTGCCATACAGGCCATCAAAGCTTCCTTTTTACCCGGAAACTCATCTCGCATAGTTAACTTTAACTGCTGGCGAAATGCCTCATCAGACATTTTTTGAACCGGTTGTAACAGGCTATCAAGTTTGGAGAAAGCAGCTACTTCTTTATTTCCTGAGAAAATCAAATTCTTAAAATTGTCACCCTCTACTTTTATATTCCCTGAAGAAAGATAAAAATAACGAACAGCCTGGCCTGCCATTGGATCTTCGGCGCGCTCCTTTACACTAGAAGGTGTTAGCATGGAAAGATAGACCGGAATAACATCTTCCTTAATCGTACCTTTAAAACTAAATTGTCCGTCTACAATTTCAGCACTGTCGCGCAAAAGAGCATTGGGATTTTTGGACATTTCCATCAGAGAAGCTTTCTGCGACAAATGAATTTTGCCTGTCTTAATCGAATTTAATTTACCACTAATTGTAAAAGTCTTTACTGCAGGACTCAACAATTCCGCTAATTTGGCCGGTAGTTCTTCATTCCTTAGGTTGCAAGCCACAATCTTCCCATTCGGATCGATCAGGAAATTTAAAGGAACTCCAACAATACCATATTTCGATACAATCTCACTCTTAAATCCTTTCAGTTCTGAAACTTGTGCCCAGGGAAGTTTATCTTCCTTAATCGCTTTGATCCACTTCTCCCTGCTACTATCCAGCGAAATACCCAGAATATCGAAATTATTGTTTTTATAAGTATGATAGCTTTCTAAGAGATATGGGGTTTGTGCACGGCAAGGACCGCACCAGCTTGCCCAAAACTCAACCAATACGTATTTTCCACGATAAGAAGACAGAGAAACTGCAGTTCCTGTGGTGTCGGGGATACTAAAATTGAGGGCAGGCTTACCAATAGTGAGGGTACTATGCAACTGTAATCTTTTACTGATTTCGAGCATATCTGGCCTGTTTCTTAGCCTGGGGCTCAAATGAGCAATGAGCTTTTGCATTTCAGCTGCGCTTTCCGGATCAGCAATGGCAGTTTTCTCCCTGATCATGGCCATAGTAAGCAGAGAGGCAGGGTGCTGATAGAAAAACTTCATTTCCATCTCCTTATATTTCTTTCCTATACTTTGCATTTGACCATTATAATAGGCTAGAGAATCGGCTTTCCCTGGAAAATTAGCCGAAGTATCAATCCGGATATAATTTTTTCTAGACGGACTGGTTAGGGCATAAAACTCTTCTATTTTTCGCTCCAGCAGGCTGAACTCTTCCATTTCTTTTGTTCCAGAGAAAATTACATCTTCCAGGCGGTTACCAGATAAACTGATCTGATCAGGGGTGAGATAGAAAGACCGGCTACTTGTTCCGGCAAAAGGATTTGCTTCACGCTGTGCCTTACTAATCGGCAATTGCATCATCAGCATTGCCGTAACAATATCATCCTTCAGTATACCTTTAAAACTAAATCTTCCGTTGTCAAGGATAGCGCTGTCCAATTGAGGCTGGCCATTCAGTCTTAAAAACACCTTCCCTTTCTTAATCTGCTTTAATGTTCCCCTTAGGGTAAAAACTTTTTTTGCCTTAGGGGCAGTCTGTATCGTTGCGTTTGATGAAAAAGCGAATACCATCATCAGGCAGCTCATAAATAATATCTTCATTTTTTTTGCTCTAGTGTTGTTAGTTATCTGGGATTTTGAAAAATACCGGAGGCATCTACTTCAGATTGTGGAATGGGCCAGGTATAGCGGGGATCATTGGGAGGAAGCTCAAATCTTTGTCCGGCGACTTCCCTTACCAAAGTTTTTGCAAACCTTGCTTCTTTATTCAGCCTGCGGAGATCTTCCCATCGTGTGCCACGAAACAAAAGCTCTTTTCTTCTCTCCTTTATAATCATCTGCAATAATTTTTCTGGATCTGTTTCAGTAATATTTGTAAAAAAACTGGTTCTGATCCTGTTTTTCAAGAGCAGATTCAAATCCTGAAGTGCTTTATCTATTCTGTTGATCCGGGCATTACATTCTGCGCGTATGAGGTAAATTTCGTCTGTTGCCAGCCCGGAAAACATATCATAGACCCCATAAGAACCTTTATATATTCTGTGTCTATAGCCATCCATGTCTCTGAACGGTCTGAAATAGACATCGCCCCTCAAGTCGCCAGGTTCGTATAAGGCCATTTGCGAGGGTTCCATTGTGGCCATATTTTCGGAAATCGTGTACAGGGCATTGGTATATGACTGGTCAGAGGTAATATAGTAGATTACTTCAGGATTAGACACCCCATAATCGAGCGAAAAAGGGAAATCATCAATTGGTAAATCATCAATCCCTATAGCATTAAAATCAATAAGTCCACCCCTAAGAGCCAGACATAAATCTGCATAGTGCGCGGCATTTTCATATTCTTCCATCATCAGATAAATCTTGGCAACCAGTGCGTAAGCGGCAGCCTTGCCGGGTCGGATGTAATTTGTCCTTTTTGTGAGCACTGGAAGCAACTCTGTGCTTTCTAATGCATCGGAGAGGATTTGTTTATAAGTAGCATGCACTGAGGAACGCTTAACGGTCATTGTAACATCGGGCTCCAAACGTAGCGGCAATCCATTCGGACTATCTTCAGCCTTTTTATACGGAAATGCATATTGCTGTGCAAGGTGGTAATAACGGAAGGCCCTAAAAAATAGCGCCGTACCTTTTACATTGTTCCATGCAGCTTGTTCGCTGGCTGCAGGCGTTATAGATTGGATACCAGATATTGCGTTATTTGCATAAAAGATATAAAAGTAAGAGCGTTTCCAATCCGGACTTTTTTCATATTGTATCATATCAATCCGCTTAGACCAACCATATACATCCCTGAGATATAAGTTATTATCTGAAGCCAGGCTATTCCATTTTCTATCAGTAATAATATATTCATCAGCACCGTTTGTGCCAAGGGTATGTGCAGAATAACCGGTGAAGCCAAAATCATAATCTACTATGGCTTGAAAATCAGCAATCGTACTGGGTACTTGCAGACTCTTTAGTTCTTTGACTTCCAGAAAATCCTTGCTACAACTGGTCAGTGAGATGACCAGAAAAAGGAATACATATTGAAATAGTAAACATTTCATAATTAAAGATTAGTATTTTGTTAAAAAGTACACTGTAAACCCATGTTGTATTGAATGGGCTGCGGATATCTCGCATTGGGTGATTGCGGGTCTACACTACTGCGGTCTGCCTTCCATAAAAAGCCCAGGTTACGTATGTAGGTATAAAGCCTTACCGACTTAAAAAATGGATTCGCTTTTTTTCCCGGTAAAAAGGTATAATTGAAATTCACATCCTGCACAGCTATATGATCCCCCTTTGAGATGAGCACCTGAGACTGCATATAAGCAGCCGCTTCGTTCTGATCATATCCATTTAAACCACCACCAGCCGGGACATTCGTAAACAATTCATCTCCTGGTTTTTGCCATTTATTCAATACATCAGCATGATAAGTTCGGTTCATTGCGTATTCCATACCTGGAAACAAAGATGTTCTGCGATACACATACCCAGCTTTCCAGGTCAGCAATACACTCAACTGAAACCGCCTCCACTCCACATTATTCAAAATTGACCCATAGTAAGGAGGATCAGTAACTCCTGCATAAATCATGTCACCTGGTTTTACAGAGTAAACATATTCGAGATAATCTGAAGTCCGTTGCCCGTCTTTATATACTATTACTTTACCATTGGCTGGATCTAGTCCATGCCAGGGTAACGCATAAATACCAGATACAGAGCGTCCAACTTCTAGTGGAACATAATAACCAGTGTATGTAAATCCATTTGATGTAGGGGTATTATAATAATTTAAAACTTTATCCTTGGCATAATTAAAGAGCCAGGTGGTTTGCCAATTCACATTGCCCTGTAGATTTTTTGTCGTTAACTGAAGGTCAATCCCCTTTGTCATGATAGAGGCATAGTTATACCGATAAGAGTAGATTTGATAGTTTGCATCATTAATGCCCGTAGATGGCGGGAGAAAAGCATCTCCTATCAAATCCACAGCTTTTTTAGCAAAAAATTCGAAGCCGCCACTAACCCTTCCTTTAAATAAAGACCAATCCAAACCAAAATTCAATGTGTTTACTTTCTCCCATTTCAATGAAGGATTGCCAGGGGAAATGATGCTAGCATATCTTTCGAGGTTAGGATCTCTGTAAGCAGACGCCGCATAGTTAATTACCGTGAAGGTGGATACGTCCTTATTTACATTTCCACTGCTTCCATAAGTTGCCCTGATTCTAAGGTTGTCTACACAGTCGGATTTAAAAAAACTTTCTGAAGAAAGTAACCAACTGGCGCCGGCCGACCATAGTAAGGTACCTTTCTGATTTGTTTTAACACCAAACAGGTTAGAGCCATCCCACCTTGCACTCCCACTTAGAATGTATTTGGATTTGAAGGTATAAGAGCCATTGCCAAAATACGAAAGATAACGGTTGGTTCTATAATAAATACTTTCATCAGGTCCTGGAATGGTCGCATCTGCCCAGGAAGAATATAATTTATATCTTTTTACGAAGTCCATACGCGCGGTTCCCACACCCAGTTGCTCATCATAATTATATAAAATAGATCCCGGAAAACTCTCTTGAATGGACTGTCTAATTTCTGCACCTGCTAAAAATACCATTCCATGATCTTCTATCTGCTTTTGTGCATTCAACTGTACCCTTCCAGAATGCTGCACATTTTCATCCGGGCTTGCCATATTTAAGATCCCGTTATGGGGAATAGGCATGCTTCCGTCGGCCTGCCTATAATTATTTACCAGATTTCTAACATAATAGGACTCCGGCGAAAAGTACTGCCGACTTGAATTTTTAGTTTCTAAATACTGATAAGTAGCATCAGCACTAATCCCTTCCGTCAATTGATAACGGATACTACCTTGTAAATTCAGCATGGTAGACGCACTCGTGTTATCAGAAATTTTTACGTCATCAAGTGGAATGTATTGCCAGGGCAAAAAACCAATCTTTTCGGTCGCCTCTGTTATAGACGAGCGGAGATTTACATCGAGGGAAACAGGATTTCCTTGCTCATCCACCAAGCGGGTATACGGCTGCAATCCAGCATTGCCATTAGAAATGTCAGTGATGTTAAAAGCATTCATATTATTCTTTGATCTACTGTAGCCGAACCTTGTGTTTAATTCAAATGATTTTGAGGGTTTAAAGGTATTCTGAATATTCAATGTAAGCCTTTGATTGTCATCACCTACCATTGCATCTCTGCCTTTGTCATATCCTGCTGAAAAATAATACCTGTTTTGATTACTTCCACCATTTACATTTAGGGCATATTGTCGCATCAGTGCATTCTGGTACAAATATTTAAGAATATCATTCCTGATATCCGAATTTTTCATCCGCGTTTCCTCTTTTAAGAAATCATTGTCACTAATCTTCCCATCACGTTGCTTAATCAACAATTCTACATAAGGAGAGAATGCCTGAAAACCGGCTTCATCACCAATAAAGTCGCCACGTAAAAACCTTTCCTTCTGTACTTGCATCACTAATGGAGAAGGCATAAAATTCCTGTCATAGAAAAGATCAGGTTTTGCTACTACTGCTGCATTTGTAGAGAAGGACACCTCTGCCTTTCTATTATAAGCGCCCTGTCTGGTTGTAATTACAATAACGCCGTTACCTGCCCTGGCGCCCCAAATAGACGCTGCAGCGGCATCTTTCAAGATGGTCACACTCTCCACATCGTTTGGATTAATGTCGCGGATATTACCTTCAAAAGGAAAATTATCCACAACAATTAGCGGTGAAGACTCAGACATAATAGTTGCCCTTCCCCTGCTTTCCAGTTTAAACTCTTCCACATTTTCACCTGTTGCTACAGTACGATTAAACAAGAGCCCATTGGTGATGCCTTCCAGCCTTGTTAAGATGTCGGGTCCGGCAGCCCTATTGATCATTTCCCTGGTAATTTGCGTAAAGGAACCCGTGGCTCTTTCCTTTGGCAATTGCTGATATCCGGTATTAACCACACTAAATTCCTCCAGTTGCTGAACAGCCGGCTTTAAATTGATAACAGGGTAGGCGCTTCCATTAAGCGCAAAATCTGAAGTTTTATACCCCACAAATGAGACAGTTAACACTGCTTTCTCACTAACATTTAGCAATATAAATCCTCCGTTTTCTACAGTTTTAACCGACTGCCTTGTTCCTTTTATGGCTACTGTCGCTCCTACAAGTGGTTTTCCCTGATCATCATAAACATGTCCATGCACATCAATAGCTGATAAAGAAGCCGTAAGTCTCTCTATAAAAGAACGCTTTTTTGGCTCCGGGGCTGCTCTTATGATAATCGTGTTATCCCTGATCTCAAAAGCCAAATTTTTACCTATTAAGCAGTAGGCGATCACTTCTTTCAATGGACTTTTATCAAATTTAACATCCATACGGAATGCGTCGTCTAGCTGGTCTGAGTTCCAAACCACGGTATAACCAGTTTGTTTATAAATCTCTTCAAAAACATCGGAGAGCATTATGTTATTTTTAGACAGGCTAACCTGTTGCGCATATGTAGTTGCACTTACCTGTAATGTTGCAGCTATCAATAAAGCGATCGTTATTTTCATGACCACTATGGTTTTATAAATACAGCCGGGCGGGCTGCATAAAAATCTTGTAAAAATTTTATACATTTACGTGTTTGGTTTGGTTGATAAAAGGTTGTTTAGCGCAATGATTATAAACAAAGCCAGCAATTTTGGAGCCCCGACCACGAATCGGGGCTTTAGTTTTTTTGGCTCATTTATTGGAATAGTTTAATCCTTTACAATGATCCTCCTCCCTTCAATTTTAAAGTGAATGTCCCCGGCAATTTCTAACTTCTCCAGCACTTTGCTTACCGTAGAAAATCTGGAAATGGAACCACTGAACCTTCGGTTTTTTAATGCCTGGCTTTCATAGCTTACTGATACATTGTACCACCTGGCCACCTGAAGAAGGATGTCTTCCAACCTTGCCTTTTTAAATTTGAATAGTTTATCCTTCCATGCAGTAACTTCACTCATATTTGCCTGTGCCACCCTCATTGTACTGTTAGTTAGTATGGTCTGCTGACCGGGCTTTAAAACTACTCCATTGGTGGGCCCCGTACCTACAGAGACTTTTGCAGAACCTTCCACCAATGTAGTTACCAGCGTGGCATCATCCGAATACGCATTGATATTAAATTCTGTGCCGAGATCTTCAACACGCTGATCTTTGGTATGGACCAGAAAGGGGTGTTCAGCATCGTGATTAACCTCAAAATATGCCTCACCTTCAAGCTCAATAATACGTTTCTTGAGGCGGGAAAATGAAGTTGGAAATTTAATTTTAGTAGCCGCATTTAATGTGATTACCGTACCATCAGAGAGTTTGATGCTGTAAGACTCGGCATTCGCTGTCGTTAATGTATTATAGGCAGTTTTGGATCCATTAGCCTGGGAATCTGAAGCAGCCAATTCATAAACCAGCTGTCCGCTACCCGACTTTGAAATTGAAACACCTGCCTGCGCTGCCAACTTACCATTAAGAGCTGCAGTAAGCCGGATAGTTTTACCGTTACTTAAAGTCAGTGTTGCGGTATTGGTGCCAGGCTCAATATCAACTACCTCATTTTGAGAAGCCGGATAAAAATATAATCCGAGACCAATCACCACAACAATAGAAGCCGCAATTGCTAATTTTGGCCAAAGTATTATTTTTAACGGCTTAGCAGGTACAGCAATAGGAAGATCAGCTTTAATACGCTTGTACCAACTCTCGTAATCAGGATTGCCCTGCATGTCTTCTGTATTGGAAACAAGTTCGTTATACCAGCTTTCCACCAAGGCCTTTTCTTCTGGCGTACACTGGTTGCGCTCGTATTTTTGCAGTAAAACTTTTCCTTCTTGTTCAGTCATCGTTATCTTGAATGGGCTGTTTTAAGATATGACCCTTAACCTGTGGCCAAGTGGTAGATGACTTTAAAATATTTTTAAAATTACAATCCTCGCTAATTGCCAATTAACAGAATAATATGCATCACCGTTAAAAAGAAAAACGAACCCAGTTTCATTCGGAGGACTTTTAGCGCATTATACACTTGTTTTTTTACCGTTCCTTCAGAAATATTAATTTGATCAGCGATTTCCTTATAACTCAGGTGTGCTTTTCGGCTTAACTCAAAGATTTCACGCATCTTTTCAGGCAAAAGCGCAATTTCCCGTTCAATTTGAAGTTGTAATTCTTTTTCCCTGATCATTTCGTCTGTACTACTGTGCCCTTTTGCAGCAAAGTCAGGTAAAGTTGATAAATAGCTACTCTTTACCTTTTCATGGCTAATCAGCTTTAGAATTCTGTTCCGTACTCCTGAGTATAAATAAGCTGAAAGGGAAGTTTTAATCTCAAACGCAGCGGCATTTGTCCATATGGCTGCAAAAAGATCCTGAATTAAATCAGCAGCCTGGTCTTCATCTTTTAGTATTCTTCGTGCATGACGGAACAACACAGCCCAGTATCTCTCATAGATTTCACTAAAGGCATAGTGATCCTCATTGCTTAATAAAACAGCGAGTTCTTCATCAGCATATTTATGATACTCTCCCATAGGCGCTAAGAAATGGCAATTTATAAAAATTTATAGTATTTTGCTATAAAAAAAAAGGTAGAACGAGGTACACCGCTGGTCCCAGGCGCTCTTTGAGTTTTTTCACTGCATTTTTCATATGAGTTTCTACAGTTTGCTCCGACAAACCCATTTGTAAGGCAACTTCTTTATTTGTCAGGAATGCTTTTTTTCGCAAAATAAAAACCTGCCTGCTTTGTGGCGGAAGTGCATCTATTTCTTTATCTATTAGCCGTTGAAAGTCTTTCTCTCTAATGGCGTAGTCGGCCATCTCACCTTCGTCTGCCTCCTTCATGATTTGATGCAGATGATCTACATACTGTTCCTTAACCTGCTGATGTTTGTATAAATTTCTTACCAGATTCAAGATCAGGGTAAAAAGGTAACTACTTAAACTTGGCTTAAGCTCAAAATTAAGACGGCGGTTCCAAAGCTGAACAAATACGTCTTGCATTAAATCTTTAGACAACTCCTTATCACCTGTTTTTTTATAGGCAAAATTTAAAATCAGGGCGTTATACCGGACAAATATTTCTGCAAATGCACTTTCATCGCCAGTTTTTAACAATTCAGCAAGTTCAAGATCAGAAAGTTTGGCATAAGTGCTCATAGAACCGCAATTATAATTAAAAAAGGTTAATTATTACCCATGGTAATACCATAACCTAAGCAAAAACATATAAACATATAAAAATTTACTATATTAGTGGAAATCATCTATGGAGAGTCGTAGTCCGATCAATAATTACCCTGTATAGTTAGTAGGATTCTAAACACAAGCTATATCAGGACGGGATAAATCAAACACATGAGAGGAAAAGTACAGGTTGCGTTCGGGATGCATTCGGACTGCGTTCGTAAATTCTTCGGCTATTCTTCGGCTATTGTCCGGGTATTCTCCGGCTATTGTTCGGATCCACCCGATTAATGTGCGTTCAGTATTCGGCCAAGATTTGTAAAATCTGCGGTATAGATCCGGACACAGTACGAACACACTCCGGGCACGCTATAGCGCCAGCCTAAACTTTTGTAAGAAATAAATGCAAAAACCTCTACCCTATGTGGTAAAGAATGCCAGAATTGGCTTTTTGAAAGCACTAAGTTAATTAAAATTCATTGATGACCAAATCTATAACCTCAATTCTGTTAGCTTACAGACTTTAAAATGATCAGGGCAAAGTCTGTAGATCCAGTAAGCTATTTTGTAGACATCAAAAATGCGGCAACAGGTGTATTAATTACCAGCTTTACCCTAAATGCCTTAGCAGCTAAACTTTCTAAAAACCAAACGCTTGTTTTGAGAGGTACTATTGGTGGAACGGGAACTGCAATTCCAGGCAGCTTCCTCGTTAACAACTATTAAATAAAAAATACTGTCTCCCTAAAAACGGGAGACAGCATTTTTATCCTGAATTTAACTTTAGATGTAATTACTTTTCAAGAATTTCTTTCAGTTTTTTCTCTACTTCTTCACCTCTTAAGTTTTTAGCGATAATGATCCCATTTGGATCAATCAGGAAATTCCGGGGAATAGCGCGTATGCCATAAGCGACAGCTACTTCATTGTACCAACCTTTCAAATCGCTTACCTGTATCCAGGACATATTATCTTGTTGAATGGCAGCAAGCCAGCGGTCCTTTTTCTCATCCAAAGAAATGCTTACAATTTCAAAGTTCTTATCTTTAAAATCATGGTAAGCCGTCACTAGATGGGGATTTTCTCCCCTGCAGGGCCCACACCAGCTTGCCCAGAAATCAATAAGGACGTATTTCCCTTTTAAAGACGAAAGCGTAAAAGGTTTTTGATCCGAAGTATTCTGCGTGAAATCGATAGCAGGGCTCCCAATACCTGTTTTCAAAGCAATCTCCATCCTTGATGCCATACCTTTTCCAACATCAGTCTCCTTTATCTGTGCCGAAAGTCCGTTGTAAAAAGACTTAAATTTAGCAGGTTCCATGTAATTCATCTTTAACTGCAGCAAGCTCAGGCTGAGATAAGAATTGGGATTGGTCCTGATAAACTCTTCCTCTTTGTTAGATACATTTAAGCTTATGGCACTGGATGCGGCAAATAGTGCCGCCCGGCCTGTTGTATCCGAGCTTCGCCACAACTCTCCTAGCTTCCCTGAATACACAGCACTCCTGGCATGTAAAGGGTTAAGTGTAACATTTAAATTTGTAAATTCCTGCTGGGTCTTGCCACCGGTAATCAGGGCTGTTTTCATATTGCTCCCCTTCACAGTAATGTTACCTCTTTCCAAAAAGAAAACCTGAAAATCATAGAACACCGGTTTTTTGGGACCCAACTTAACATTTAACGGCCCAGGAATTTTTACTTCAAGCGTAGCCCTGGTGGGTATGGATACGGTTCCGGTAAAGCTAAATTCTCCAGTTGTTAAAAGCGCCGAATCTGTTTTGGATGCCCCATCTGTCTGATAAGTCAGGAACACTTTAGCCTTCTGATCAACTCCTGTTAATTTACCGTTGATTTTAAAATGCTCTTGTGATGATGCGGAAAAAGCCAACAAAAGCAATCCCGATAGCAGAAATATATTCTTCATATTATGGATTCATGGGCATACCCGGGTTATACACAATAGCACTGAGCGGAATTTGAAGGGTATAACGAGGACTTCCTGGAGGAAGTGTTGCAATCACCTTCTTGGACTGGTCTAACCTTGTGACTGTGGGCATCCGTCCTTCTGCATCCAAACGGCGCATATCAAACCAGCGTAACCCATTTATCGGCATTTCATAACGTCTTTCTCTCAATACCCAACCTAGTACTTCTTCCTGGTTGTTGGATGAAAGTGCCTGATAATTTGCACTTAAAAAACGGTTTACACGTATGTCATTCAGCTGTTGAAGGGCGCTCGTAAGCTCGTTATTACGCGCGGCATTTTCAGCAATAATTAATTTCATTTCGGGAACCGAAGTACCTACAGGAACATCATAGTATCCATTGGCGGTTGCTGAGAAGCGCACACCTGCACTCGGCTTTACGGTATTGTAATTGAATGCGGAGGCGATGCCCTCGTAAAAGGTCAAAGCAAGTCGCAAATCAGTAGATGGGTAGCTCTTAATAAATGTAGAATCTCCCATACTAACAAGAGATCCTGAGGTAGGATCACTGCCACGGGCATAAATCATCTCATTGAGCCTTGTGTTTCTTGGGAATACCCCTCTAACCACACCATTATAGTTGGTAACCGCAGCGCCACCCGGTCTTTGCAGGGAAAGTGCCGCGTATTTTGCTGCTTCAGGATAATTTCGCATATAAAGATATACCCTGGCCAATACGCTATAAGCTGCATGTACCGACCCGCGGAAACGGTTAGCAGCATTATCTGCCGGAAGATCCGCTAATGCCGCATTCAGATCAGCAATAAGGTAGTCATACATTTGCTGCACAGTTGCCCTTGGTGGGGTGGCTACATTTACGTCTGCCGATGTTACAAAAGGCACTGCCAAATCACTCGCCGCCGTAGAAGCATTGTAAGATTTGCCATACAGGTTTAACAGGTAAAAATATTCATTCGCCCTGCCCAGCAAAGCCTCTGCTTTCAGTTGGCGCTTTTTTTGATCACTGCCCCCTGTAGCAGCATCTACATTCTCCAATACCGTATTAAAATAATAAATGTGGTTGTAGGCTCCCGACAACATTTTAGGAGTTGCATTCGCATCTGTCAACTGTTCGGCCCAGGTATAGGCCCTTTCACCTTCTGCAATCGCATCCGGTCGCCATGGAAGCTTTTGTGCATGGTCTGTCATCCAGCAAATTTGGGGTATACCGCTAATTTCGCCCAAAAACCGGTTACCCAGCCAAAGGTCAAAGTCGTTGACTGTGTTTAGCGTTGTTTTTCCCTTGGGTGCTACATCCAAAAATTTGTCGCAGGCGGCCAGTAGTAAACACAGCAGCAATACGGGAAAGCAGATATATTTTGTTTTCATTTCGTTTTCTTTTATGATATGAATACTTGATTTTTAAAAATTGGTAAATATCCCTAACGTGTAGGTAGGCGTAATATATTTTTTAAGGTAGCTACCCGTGGCCAAACTATAATTATCCGGGTTAAAACCTACCGTATAGATATTTGAGGCCTGCAGCTTAACTTCAAAATTGCTAAAGCCTGCCTTTTTCAATGGGGCAAGGTCACGCAAGTTGTAAGAAAGAGTAACATCACCTACGGTGAGGTAAGCACCGTTCATTACAAAGCGGTCTGAATTGGCCAGGTAAGCAGCTCCCGAAGTATTAATGTAAGCTGCAGATGGCAAACTTGCAGTAGCCTCATCACCTGCCTTTTTCCAATAACTGCCGGCACCTTCAATTGGGCGAGGCACTATCGGACTTGGAAGCGGTGTCCTTACCACAAATCCGCCATAGTAATTAACCATAGCATACAGGTAAAAATTGCCAATATCCAACCGGTTGCTCAAGCCCATATTTAGTGCTGGAATAGAGGTTCCGCGGCTATCTAAAGATCCGTAACCTTCATCTATGGTACTAGTTATTACAGTTGGATTTCCTTTACTGTCGTAATACAAAGCAGCTCCGGCAGCATTTATACCTGCATAACGGTAACTATAAATATTACCCACTGGCTCGCCCTTCATATACCCTCCTGCCGCAGCAGTAATTACAGCTTGTGAAGACACAGTTGGCAAAGCCTGAGAACTAAACTGTGGAATGGAAGCTTGGGGGATATAGGCCTCTAATACTTTACTTGTATTATACGAAACAACCCATCCGGAATTCCAGTTTAATTTCCCTCTCTTAAGCCAATCGGAATTCAGCGTAAACTCAATTCCTTTATTACTGATACTGGCCAGGTTTACCAGGGCAGGAGTAACTCCTTTAAACGGATCTATGTCCAGGTTCCCAAGTACGTCTGTACTTTTCTTACGATAATAATCCATACTCCCTGAGATGTTCCTGAAAATAGTAAAGTCCAATCCCAGGTTAAAATTGTCGGTCTGCTCCCATCTCAGTCCACTGTTTGCGGGTGTAAGAAGCGTAAGAGAAGAGTATGACGGGAGTGTCACATCGTTTAAAGCATATTGAGCAACTACTTGCGGAAGACTGGCTTTGGAGATATTTCCATTAAAGCCACGGGCCATACGCAATTTAAGTGCATCCACCCAGGTTACCTCTTTCATAAAGTTTTCACGATCGATATTCCAGGCTGCCCCCAATGACCATAATGGTTTATACTTGTACTTTGGGTCTGTACCAAACAGGTTAGACTGATCGATACGGATACTTCCAGTCATGGAATACCTGCTTTTATAACTGTATACCGCATTCATATATCCCGAAACAAAGCGATCGTCACTAAAGGTTTGTGCAAAAAGGTCGGTATATACAAGCGGCACGCCTTGTGAATTGTATATATAATTGGTATTAAATGATGTACTTGAATTAAAAAGTTTGTTGTAATCCGTAGGCTGTTGCAATAGTGTTTGGTCATTGTAACCAAAAGTGGCAGCCCTGGAACCTTCTGTTACCCCTTTTCTAACTTCTGCCCCTAAAATGGCATTAATGGAATGATCAGAAGAGATTTGTTTATTGTAATTTAACTGTGCACGGGTGGTATAGCTGCGCAAAAGTGATTCCTGTTCCTGCAGGTAACCTCCTCTTGGCAAATTATAGGTTAACAAGGCATTTGTGGTGGTAACGGGTTGTATAAACCTGTTGAAAATGGTTCTGGTCATCGAAGAATTCTCGGTACCAATACGTCGCTGCTGGGTAGTTGAACTTTCGTAAACCCCACCAAATGATAAATCCAGGCCTTTGCCAATATTGTATTTAAAGTTGGCCGAGACGCGGTAATCAGCAATGCGCTGACGCGTATTCACCTCATTCATCTCGGTAAGTGGGTACATTCGCTGATCCACAAATCCCTTAAGTAGTGTGGCAGCTGTTAACCTGCTTCCTGCTCTTGAAGAACCGGCGACAATAGGAAGCGGGTTACCATTCGCGTCAGCAAATCGCTCGTCAGCATATATTTTACTAATGTCCGGAATGGGCGCGCTATTGGCTATAGTCTCATTGTAATCGGTCAGCAATTCTACCGAAAGTCTTTTGCTTAAGGTCAAATTGAACCGACTGGACAATTGAACTTTGCGATTGTCGTTATTCTGCTGGTTCAACTTGTTGCCCAGATAGTTTCCTGTAATGTAATACAAGGCTTTGTTGCTACCACCTGAAACGTTTAAGTTATATTGTTGGGTCACGGCATTGCGCAGGAAATACTTTTCATAATCTTCTGCATTGTTATAGGATGCAAGATCTGCATAACCTTGTTCTGCCTGCGCTGCTGTGATGCGGCCAAGCGACTGGTCTATCAGCAAGTTTACAGCTGCATCCGACGAATAGCCCGTTAAATACGGCTGGGCACCCGTTTCTTCAGATGTGATATAACCGGGCAGACTGGTGCCATACCCGCGGCTTCTAAAGTAATTCAATTGGATTGATCCGTCTTTCTCATATCTGAATTTGCTATAGTTATCGTGTGGCCTTAAGCTTAGCGTACTACGAAATGCAATTCTTGCATCACCTGCTACGCCCTTCTTCCGATCAATAATGATGACCCCATTAGAAGCACGGACTCCGTAGATGGCTGCGGTCGCTGCATCCCTCAAGATGGTTGCGTTTTCTATTTCATTGGGGTTGATGTCATTGAGCGAAAGGTCGGTCGGGTAACCGTCCAATACAATCAGTGGTTTCGGATTACCCGTCATGGTAGAGATACCCCGGATTTGGAATAAGTTATTTCCCTGGAATTGAATATCATTGTTGATTAACAATCCGGGAAGACGGTTCTGTAATCCGGATAACAAATCCGTGCTGATCCGCGACTCAAACGCCTTAGTGCCGATCTGGGATATCGCACCTGTTACCTGCTGTGGCGAGATGCGCTGGTACCCGGTGTTCACCGTAACGCCAACTTCGTCGAGGGTGGCTAAATCAGCTTCCAAACGAATTACACCTGGATTTGCAGATACCGGAACCTCTTTGGTTTTATACCCGATATAACTGATCACCAATATCGCGTTTTCCTTTACATTATCCAGATTAAACTCACCATTGGTTTGTGTATTGGCAAAATTCCTTGTTCCTTTAATTCTAACCGTAGCTCCTGGCAAAGGATTGCCGGTTTCTGCATCGACGATTTTTCCTGAGATGTCAATTTCCGAGAGACGGTTCATAAAGTTTGTCAGAAAAGAAGGATCTTCTTTCTTTGTGATCAAAACAGTGCGGTCTTTGATCTCATACTTGAACGGAAGATCAGCCAGCATGCTTTTTAACGCTTCTTCTATTGAGGCATCGGACACAATTACACTGCCCAAAATTCCGGGTTTGATGATGCTGCCGTCATAATAAAAGTTGTATCCACTCTGTTTTCTGATCTCTTTAAATAAAGAGGTCAACGGTACGTTCTTTTGATCAATCGTAATTTTTTGGCCAAAGGTTACCGCGCTGACCTGCAAAAGAGATGCTAAAATAATTATGGTGGTTAATCGCATAATTAGCCATATTTTATGGCATAACGAAGGTGTTATACCTGGTTTTATAGTATATTTTTGATACATTTACGTTTAGTTTGGTATGATGCAGCTTGCCTTTACCGGTCGAAAAGTGTCGGCATAACTGCGGTTAAAACAGTTGATTTATTGATTGTCTCCAAACACAAACCAGAGGTGCTTCACTTCTGGTTTGCTTTTATATTAGTGTAAAGGTCTTTTCATCTCCAATTGATTTAAGGTTAAATAGTTTTGTTAATTATTTGGAAACATACAGTTTCCGTCCTTTCAGTTCAAAATGAACTTGTCCGGACCGTTCTACAACTTCTAGTATTGTAGAGAGTTTAGTATTCCTGGAGATCCAACCTCCTGACATGATATTATCAGATACGGATTGATCATAAATCACTTCCAGATCATACCAACGTCCAATCTTGCGCATAGCAGCTTTAAAATTTAGACCATCAAGGTTAAAATCACCCTTCATCCAATCTATTGCGGATTCTAGATCAGCCTCAGCTACTTTAACGTTGCGCCCATTATTAATAGCCTGAAGTCCAGGCTTTAGTATCAGCAGATATTGGCCTGAAGTTACTTTTACAGATCCTTCCAACAGTGTAGTTAAAATGGCAGATTCGTCGCCATATGCATTTATATTAAAATGAGTTCCCAGAACTTCTACTTGCTGATGGTTACTTTCTACTACGAAAGGATGTTCTTTATCCTTAGAAATCTCAAAATAAGCTTCTCCCAAAAGTTTAATTTTGCGTATTCCCTTATTCACAAGCCCCGCAGTGTATGTTAAACTGGATGCGGCATTCAACCAAACTTTAGACTTATCGGGAAGGGTCACAACGTAAGTTTCTCCTTTAGCTGTACTTAGCGTATTAACATCATTACGGCCATTTTCATTTGATTTGATTTCGTAAACCAATTGGCCTTCGGCAGTTTTAGTTACGCTGATACCTGCTTCTCTGGCAATTTCACCGCGGCTCACATCGCTTAACCTGATCTTTTTCCCATTGGCTAAGGTCAACGTAGCACCAACTTTTCCTGGTGCAACTTTTTGCATTGCCAGTTGAGAATTGTGATATGATATCCAGTTGTTATAAAAATAGATGCCAATAAAAGTTAAGGCAACTACAGCGGCTACAGCAGCAATACGCAACCATAATCGTAGCCCCACTTTGGCGCTTTTGCCCTCCTTACTTGTAATTTCATTATAGAGTTCAAAATAAACACGATCAATCCTTTCCACTTCTGTAGTTTGGCCAAGGTCTTGAGCATTGAGCGCTGCAGACATCAGTTCTTTAATTTCCAATTCCAATTCTGGCTTATTTACAAGCTGATAATACTGCTCAATTTCCTGGGCAGTTGCTGTATTGTCAGCCAATTTTTTAAAAAGCACTGCTATGGGTGTGGGTTCGGATGTCATTTTGCTCTTTTAAGGATAAGACGTAGCAAAGGCACTCTACTACTATTCACATTAAAGATTTTTTATAAAATAAATATTGCTAACAGCCAATCTCTACTTGCTGGTAAGAAAAAAGAAAATGGCATAGGAAAAAACTCCAGACCGCTTTTCCAAAAAAGAGCGGATATACTTCAGTGCGCTAACCATTTGATTAGCCACCGTACTTCTGGAGATTCCGAGCCTTTCAGCGATTTGGTCGTGATTAAGCCCCTCGATCCTGCTCAGTTCATAAATCATCCTGCGCCGTTCGGGAAGCGTGGCGACTGCCTGTTTAATTAATGCAGCGCTTTCTTTGTAAATAAGTTGTTCTTCGGTTTCATTTTGAAATTCAATGGCCGAAGCTACCACTTTCTCAAGTAAGCGTTTGTCACTGGCAATTTTTCGCTGGTAATCAAGTGTTTTATGGCTCGCAATGCTAAATATGTAAGATGTTGGATGCTGTACAGTAGCGATATGAGAACGGTTTGTCCACAAGAGCATAAACACATCCTGGATAATTTCTTCTGTAATACGGCGGTTGCGCACCATTTTATCTACAAAGGGAAACAATCGTGGACTATAGTGGTAATAAAGTATTTCAAACGCACGTTCATCCCCCCGTGCAAGTCGCACCAGCAATTCGGTTTCTCTTTCCAGGGCTTTGAATGACATTAAGAATTATGCTTTTTACAAACATACTCAATTGCCGGGAATACACCTGAATTCAATTAAATATCAGTCAAAGCTTCAATTTCTATTTCATTGCCGATAGTATCAGCTTTTCATATTCCGGCTCAGAAGCCGCTACGGCATGGCTGGCAATAATTTTTCCATTTTTATCGATCAATATATATCGGGGTATCCCTGTAACTACATAATCCTTTTCAAAGCCACTGGTTCTTCCTGCGCCTGCATGCAGGTCTATGCCCTGCATATTTTTCGCTTTCAAAAATGCAAGCCATTTATTTTTAGCAGCGGCATCATCTATAGAAATGCTGATGAATGAAATATTTTTGTTGTCTTTATACTTTTCACGCAGTGCCAGAAATTTAGGCAAAGATTGCATACATGGAATGCACCAGGTAGCCCATACGTCTATGGCTACCACTTTGCCTTTAAAATCAGACAAACGAACAAGTTTGCCATCTGCATCGGGTAATTCAAATTCTGGTGCGGAAACTCTTGCTGCAACAGCTTTGTAATTAGTTTCATTGCTATTGATGGTGTTTAAAATGGCCTGGTCTGTAATTTTATTTCTGGCCAGGGCAATTACCTTTTGCAGCTCATTGTCCAGTCCGTAAAGCGACAAATGGTAGACAATAGCCTGGGCCACTTCTGTCGATAGCAAACGCTGGTTGTTCGTTTTGTTTAAAAAGTACAACATGCGTTCCGTAGAAGCGTTATCTGACAATGCCCGATCATGTATGTTTCCTCCATCCCTTAATTTGACAAACTTGTAATAGCTGGCTAAAAAACCTCTGATGGAAATGTCTTTAAAAAGCGCCAGGTACCCTGCATCCAGGTCAATTTGATCTGCTAACGCATAAAAAGAAGCGGTTACGCCTGCATTGTTACTCCGGTTTAAAAACTGCAACCTGTTTTCCAGGGATCTCATATTGTTGATGAATTTTGCCAGCCCCAGGAGTTCCTGGTTTTTTGTGGTTTTGGCAATTAGTAAGGCTATGTTTTGTGTTGTTTGCTCAAGTGCGGCAACTGCTTTTGATGTTGTATCTTGTCCAAATTTCTTACTGTAACTGCTCCACTCCCTGTATAGGGTATTGATCAGCAGGTTCTCGGCAGCGTGTTTACCTTTGATTTGTAATCCATCGGCAAGGGCTAATTCCTCCGAACGCAAAACTGCAGCGGTTTTCTTTTCTGGCAGGGTAATCTCTACCTTATCGTTTTCAAACAGATAATAGGGCTGGTTATCTATCCAATACAGCTGTGCCTGTTCAGGAGCGGCAAGGCTGGTTTTACCTGTCGTATCATATTTAAGTGATGTAGACAATACCTTTCCTTTCTGGCCATATACCTCAACAAAGAATCCGGCTGTTTTTTCATTTGCAGCCAGTTGCTTAATGGTAACCTGCTGAGCATAAAGCTGCAGAGCAGAGGCAAGCAAAAAGAAAGACAACATTAGTTTTAATTTGATCATGAGATTAACTTTTTTAAGATAATTGTATATGGCTTACCATCCCTTTTTACTTCAATCTTTAAATCCATGGTACCCAACTTTTTTAAATCCTGGTACAGATCATTGATTACTGCAGGGATTTGGCCGTTTACCTTTTCAATAACATCACCATTTCGCAATCCGGATTGATAGGCAATTGCATCGTTACGTAGATTACTTATGGAAAATATGGCACCACCATTCCAACTTAAACCAATGCCCAGCTGATATATTGGTACAAAGGGATCGTTAAAGGTTTTATTAGGACTAATGGAAATTGTGCCTCCTTTATTGTCAAATAAAATGTTAAACCGACCAATAAGCCCCATACCCAATAAACCAGCGTCAGCAGTTGGCAGCGGATACTCAGCCTTACTTATGGAAACCGCTGTATTTTTTAACGCGTATTTACCAATTGTTACTCCATCAACCTGCCCAATTGTACTTTCTGTTTTTTGACCAGAAATATCTAATGAAGCCGTTGTGCTAGGGCTTTTAACCTGAGCTTGTAAACTGTTTAGCTGATTAAAATAAGCATTACAGGAAAGCGCCGCCGCGGCACCTGTATCAAAAAGGTAAGTTCCGGGCACTGATTTATTATTCATCACCAGGCTTAGTGTGATCCTTGGTGTACCATTTTTTAAGGTGAAGGGTAACTTTTGTACATTGTCGGCATACCAGTTTTCCAACTGGCCATCATAAACGTTAATGCAGTTTTTATCAAGATCCAGCTCTACACTATAATTTTTCAATAAATCCTGACCTACTATGCCATCTACCTGTAATCCAAAGATTTTGGTAAAACCAGAAAGATCTGTGGTTAGACCGGTAGCTGCACTGAACCTCGCATTGCCCAACGCGTATGCGGGATTAGAAAAAGTAGGGTAATTTGCTGCAGTACCAGCGGAAGAATTAACACAAATGCTTCCGTTTCCTGTTACCAATCCAATTGAGGCTGCAGTTTTAGCATCAACAACTGTAGTAGCTGCACCGGAGTCGAACAAAAAGTTAAGTTCTTGGCTGCCATTTACGCTAATTTTGATAAATACCATACTTGCAGATCGGGTTATTACCTGCTGTGCAATCTTCTGTTGTGCAAAGGCACAAAAACTCATAAACAGTACACAAAACACAAGGATGAACTTCATATTATTTTAAGGGATAGGTTGCTGCCATTTTTAGTGCATCGTAAGCGTTCAGGATACCACCGCTGATAGATATATCACTGAGTTCCATACCTGGTTTTGCATTTCCGGGGGCAACTTTTGTTACGGTTTTCATTAAAATATCTTTAACCTGAATGGCGGTAAGGTTGGGGTAGTAAGACATGATTAAAGCTGCAGTGCCTGCGACAATTGGCGAAGCCATACTGGTGCCGTGTAACCTTTCATAACCTCCTGAAGTTCTGGTAATGGAAGAGTAAATGTTAAATCCTGGCGCAAAAAGATCCAGCGAATGTTTACCATAATTTGAGAACCCCATAATCCGGCCCTTCAAATCTGTAGCACCCACTGTTATCATATTTTTAGCTTCTTTCCCATTTTCATAAAATTGCGTTGGATAAAAAGGATATACATCCGTATTCTTAGTGTTGTTTCCTGCACCACGCACAATTAATACTCCTTTTTTCTCCGCATACTTTACAGCTGCATCTACTATCTTTTTATTTGGTGAAATGTTTTTCCCAAAGCTCAGGTTAATGATCTGTGCGCCATTGTCTACGGCATAACGAATGCCATTAGCTACATCTTCATCATATTCATCACCCATGGGTAATACCACCCGCACATTCATTAATTCTACATCATCTACCATGCCCATTGCACCCAGGCGGTTGTCACGGTCGGCTCCTATAATTCCATTAACAGCCGTACCATGATCTGCACTGGAAAAGGAAAGCACGTTGTTGCCATAGTATTTGGCCTTGTTTTTTTCTGGAAGGCCGGCATAAATTTCTTTGCGGTAGTCTATTGCCGAAGCCGCCAGCTGATCGGCATATCCTTTTTTAGCATTAATTACCAGGTTGTTTTTTAAGCTATTGATCAGTGCCAGGGCTGAATCTGCCGGTTTCCAGTTCTGGGATCGTGCAATATTGGTGAGGCTCATCAAAACTAAAGATTGGTTAGGCTGTGTTTTGTCTTCTTTAAAATCCATAACCTCCGCAATTGTAACATAACTACCTTTTTTTTGCCTTTCCAGAGCTGTATAAATTTGATCAAAAGCCGCAAGTTGCTGCGCTATCCGGTCTTTATTATTTTCTTTTTGGTACAAAGAGGAAACCCTTTTAACCTGGTTTAAGTACTTTTTTTGAACCGTATTTAATTTTGTGGTATCCTTACCTTTGTACAGTTGCATCAAACGGTAATATTCACGGTCTCCTTCGGTAACGCTGGTGTTAATATTTACCTTAGGGTCTTTTGTTCCCAGAAAGTTCCAGCCATGTATGTCATCGATGTAACCATTATGGTCATCGTCAATACCATTACCAGCAATTTCTTTGCTATTGGTCCATAAAGATTTCTGCAAATCAGGATGCTCGAGATCTACCCCGGCATCCAATACCGCCACCCTTATTTTTTTGGGTGTTTTGCCTTTCAACAGTTCTGCGTAAGCACGCTCGAGGGCTGTACCATAAATGCCATCAGTGGCAAAAGATTTTTGGTGCCAGAATCTGGTAATGCCTTCTTCTGGTACTGCTTCGGCAAGGTACTTTTGCGTCAGCAGCAATTGCTCTTCATAGGCCCGCTCCGCTCCTTTAACCATAGTTTCCTTAATGCCCAGTAACTGTTCTATGGAGGCAGACGTGTCAATTTTACTGTGTGAGGCACGCATTTGCATTAAAGCAGCAGCAAGATTTACCACACTATCTGTAGGTACCGCCTTAAAAGCAAAGAGTTTACCTACGGTAATGGCTTGCCCCTTAAATTGGGTATGCAGTAAAGCGACCACCTCATCTACTTTTACAGCCAAAACTTTAGCACTCTTTACACTCGATGCCTTTTTGGCGAGCTCGGCTTCATAATTTACAACAGGCTTAGCTGCTATGGTTGTTAATTTTGCCTGTCCTTTACCCAAAAAAGGAAAGAGCATTAAAGCACAAATCAGTAATTTATAACGCATCATTATTTAGTCGCTTAAAATGAAAGGTTCAGTTGCCGCCAAAACGGCAATTGATTTTATTAGTTTACAACACCAGCATTGCCAATGGCCTGCAGGTCTATATTGTATTTTGTTTTATAATAGTTGATGATAAAATCATACTTCTTTCTAATCAGACCGGCGGTATCAGTTGTAGGGCTAAGAATTGTAGCATCAAGTTCTGCTTTAGTTTTAGACGTAATCAACGCGATGTAAGAAAGAAAATCCTTATTTAGTTTGTCAGCTTGTAAGGCGACCACATATGACACATATCCTAATGCATAATAATTTGTTGCTGTTGCTGCTGTAGTATAACTGGTAACTGCCCCAAAATCTGCCGGGATATCAATTTTACCTCGATTAAAAATAAAATTGAAGAATTCTGTATGCATGCTGTTTACATAAGTTTTCTTTTGTGCGGCGGTTAACAAATCAAAGTCGGGCCCAAAATAACTTAAGGTCATTTGGTTGTAGTTAGACAGCACTGCGTATTTTGTACTAGCTGATGTTTTTGACCTCATATTCTGAGCCAGCAATACTTTAAAAGGAAGATTAGCCTTCAAAAAGGCGTCGCTATAGTAGCTTAACCAGTTCTTTTGTACAAAAGTTAATACTTTCCCTACATAAGATTCATCAGCAATGTCAGCAACATAGGTGTCTCCAAAATTGGAAGGTGCATAAACGGGTGTGTAACCGAAGTCTACAGCCGAAAATTTGTATAAAAAGAAGGAGCCATATTTATTGTTCAGCTCTACCAGGGTATTGTCGTAATCGTGGTTTCCCTGTGGCAGCTGGTATTCAATGGCCAGTTCACTTGGCGTTAATACTTCTTCTTTTTTACATGCAGCTAGTATGGTAAGTAGCACGAGGAAACCAAATGTATATTTTATCTTATCCATGATTTAGGATTTTAAGGATTTTGAACCAGGTTAGTATTTCTATTTAAAGCTTCTGAAGGGATACCAAGGGTATACCTGCTGTCATTTTGCTGAAGCGTTACTGTGGTTGGCGCACCTGCTGTTACTTGAATGGTATGTTGTATAGATGGCATGCCCCAGCGGCGCAAGTCAAACCAGCGGTGATCTTCAAGGGACAGTTCACGCCTGCGTTCTGCTTTGTAAAAAGTATACAATGCCTGCGGATCGCTAATGGTTATTGGAGCATAGTTGGCTGTTTTAATCCTGTTAGACCTAAGTAGGTTTAAGTCAGCCAATGCACTGTTAATAGCTCCAGCATTTCCCTGAATTGCTTTTTGGATATTTGCTTCTGCCCTGTTCAAGTAAGCTTCTGCAGTGCGGAACGCTTTAGAATTTACATTTCCTGATGTGGCGAACTTGCCCGACTTTGATTTGTACGCATTCAAGGTCGAGGTAACATATACTGAATTTGCAAAGTTATAGGTCAGTCTGATGTCGTTAGGTTCAAAGGAGTTTAATAAATCATCCGAAGCTGTAAATGAAGCTTTTGCGACCTGCTGATTCCCGAAAGGAAGCGAACTAACCTCGGTTAAACTTCCAAAACCCCAAATCACTTCTGGTGAAACGAGCGCACCATTAATTGGATAGGCTGTACCAGTAATTTCATTGTAGTTTTTTAAACCTGGCTTTTTGGCTATAACCTGATTGGTATAATTAATACTTCCATCCCAATTGCCCATGTACAGGTAAATTCTTGACAAAAGTAAACGTGCAGCAGTAGCGTTAAATTTATAAATACTGTTTCCGGCCCCATTGGCATCCAGTAAAGGGATGGCTGTTAACAAATCGCTTTCCAACTGGCTATATACTTGTTTTACTGTAGCCCTGGAAATTGGTGCATCTGAAACCTCTGCTGTTAAAATTAAAGGCACACCCAAATCTGTTTCAGGGTTTACTGCCGTACCTGTATAAGGTTTACCGAAAAAGTTAACCAGCATAAGGTAATAGTAAGACCTAAGTGCCAAGGCCTGTCCGCGTATATTGTCCTTCTCTGCCTGGCTTCCGCTCACTTTATCTACATAATCAAGCACTACGTTACAGCCCTTGATGTGGATGTAGTAATTGTACCAGATATTAGGGCTTGACGCATTGACTTCCAGCAACCTGTCTATCATGTTTTTTTCCCAGGTAAACACTGGTGAAAATTTATTCAGCGCAGCTACAACAATGGTATTGGCATCATAGTTTGCCTGTATATCATCAGACAATAGTTCACTGTAGTCATGTGTAATGCCAGATAAAGTATAAGCTTCACCAGTCATCAACTGATTTAAGGCTTCTGTGGTAGTTGGCCTAACCATATCCTGGCTGCTCTCTTCTAAAAAGCCTTTTTTACATGAAAAAGAACTTAGGGCAAGGCAAATCAGTACGATATATTTATAATAAGTTTTCATAATTTTCCTTTTAAAAACCAATGTTAAGTGATAAAGAATAGGTGCGTGGAATAGGCAAACTGTTGCCGTTTACTTCCGGATCTACTCCATTTAAACGTTTGTCTGCGATATAAAACAAGTTGGTAACACTGGCCTGCAACTGGCAGGACCTGATGCCAAACTTAGCGGCCTGTGCGGCAGGAAGCAAGTAGCCCATAGAGAGATTTCGTAAACGGGCATAGCTTGCATTAACCACCCTGGCGGTAGAATAATCGTATAAAACATAAGGGCTCCATGCCGAAGCTGTTCCTGGAATGCTAACCGTACCCAGCGCAATTGAAGTAAAGGAAGGCAGTGAAGGAATGTTGGTAAAAGCTTCGTCGCCCGGTTTCCTCCAGCGGTTGTTCAACTCAGATGAAAGGTTCTGAAAAGAATAGGCTGCAGAAGTTACCTGCCTGTTTTCATATAACGGAGCCAATCGCTTTACATTTCCAGTACTGATATAAAACATTGCATTTAGTGTAAAAGCCTTATACCTAAAGCTGTTGTTGATACCACCAGTAAATTTAGGGTCCAGTTGTCCGGAATACACCAACGCTTTAGTAACATCAGCTGCGGCGCCTGGATTAGTGGCTACATTTAAACCATTATAGGTGGGTTTCCCCGTTGCCGGATCAAGGCCGGCAAAGTCAAAAGAGTAAATACCTGAGGATGCTACGCCTTCTTTATACAAGCCTCCCGAGACAGCTGTTTGCCAGCTGGTTAAAGAGATGGCACCTGAACGGACTACATTATTGGTAGTTTTTGAGGTATTAAAGTTGATGTTCCAATTGAAATCTTTAGTTCTCACAGGTACAACATTAAGTGTAAATTCATAACCTTTGTTTCTCACATCACCGGCATTGATAGGCATGTTAAGCAATCCATATTCCAATGGTATAGGTTTCTGAACAATGATGTCAAACCCTCTTTTAAGGTAGTAATCTGCCGTACCAGATACACGGCTGTTAAGAAATGCGAAATCCAGGCCTATGTTAGTCGTTTTATTACGTTCCCAGCGCAGATCTTTATATGCCAGGCTCCTGATCATCAAAGCCGGATCTCCGGAAATTGGATTTACCGCCGCAGCGCCGCCAGGAATCTGCGCAATTAAATCGGGGCTGAAGTTTTCAGCAACGTTTCCCTGAAAACCGTAGCTGATACGGGCAGAGAACTGATTTAACCAGCTGAATTTATTAAACCAGCCTTCTTCGGCAATATTCCATTTACCACCAATAGACCAAACTGGCAAAAACCTGTGGTTAGAATACTGTCCAAAACGGTTAGAAGCATCTGTACGCAGGTTGGCATTGATTACATACTTTTGATTGAAATTGTAGGTGGTGGTTGCAAAGTACGAAAGATAGTTTGACAAACGGTCGGTGATACTTGGCACCATTTCGGCATACAAGCCATTATTTGAGGTCAGCCCCGAATTGGTGGTTGTTAATGGCAACTGTAAAAAACTTCTTCCCCTATCTGGCAGGTAACCATAAGTAGTGGCGTTTAGACCGTCATATTTAGAACTCCTTAACTCCTGACCTACCATTACGCTAAAGCCATCTTTATGATCACGAAAGCGCTTAACGTAGTTTAAGGTATTACGGAGGGTTACCGTTTGGTTGCTGATGTTGATTGTGTTTAAGGCCCCGCCGAGTGGTATTGGAGAGGCTAAATAAGGAACTGATCCAGGCAAAGCCGTACCAAATTCGTACAACCTTTTTTGTGTGATTTGATTAGACCTTTCGGTTGCAAAAGTTTCTGCATTGGTTTGCGTATAGCCAAATCCTAAAAGGGATTGGAAGTTAAAATCTTTTAAAAACTTATAATCTACATTGGCCACGGCATTTACTGCATTCAGCTTGTTTTGATTTCCGCTTTGAGAAATTTCATTGAGTACATTGTAGCGGAAAGAGCCACTACCTGTGTTTGGAGAAACGTAAAAGTAAGGGTCTCCTGCATCTGTTAATACAGGAATGGTCCGGCTGGTATTGTACGCATAGTTAAAAGGATTTACGTTGTAAAAACCATAGGTTTTACTTTGCGAACCATTTAACTTAAAACCCACACGCAGGTTTTGGGTCAGGTTGCTATTGATGTTTACCGCAGCGGTATACCTTTTTTGCTCATTGCCTTTGGTGTTACCTCTATCGTTCATGTACCCTACAGAAGTATAATACGTAGTTTTATCTGCGCCACCTGACAGGCTAATGGTATGGTTTTGACTAAAGGGTGTTTGAAAAAGCACGTCAAACCAGTCTGTATTGTTGGTTTCCAACTTGTTTACGCCAGCAACAAACTGTTCCTGGGTTATTTTTTTATCAAATAAATCTGCAGATAAGCCTTCATAAGATACAGGATCTGGGGATACACCGAACTGCAAACCACGGGCATAAATTTCCCTTGATACATCTACTCTTTCTTTTGAGTTCATCAGGTTAAATTGTCCGTAGTTAGGTTTTACTGAAGTGGTAAAATTTGCACTATAGTTTACCGAAGGCTTACCAGCCTTTCCTTTTTTGGTAGTGATCACAATTACACCGTTGGCAGCTTTTACACCATAAATAGCAGTGGAGGAAGCATCTTTTAGTACTGTAATTTCATCAATGTCATCCACATTCAAAAAAGCTACCGTACTTCCAACGAGGTTTTTCATCGCATCACTTGCGGCAGAAGCCGTAGAAGCTGTAGCAGCGGCAAATGCATTGAGTTGTTGGTAATCGAAAGGAATCGGGTCTTCCTGGATAATTCCATCCACAACCCACACAGGCTCCTGGTTGCCCAGCAAGGTAGATGTTCCTCTTACCCTAACCCTTGGTTTTCCACCTACTAAACCAGAACTATTGGTTACTGCAACACCAGCCAGCTGCCCTTGCAGTAATTTATCAATCTGGTTGGTTCCTGCAATTTTGATGTCTTCCGCTTTTACAGAAGCGATTGAACCTACCAAATCCCTGCGGGCGATGTTTTGATAACCTGTTACCACTACCTCGTTCATTTGGTTGTTGTCATCTTCCAGTGTAATGTTTTTGGTCAGCAGTTTTGCATCACCAACAGTGGTTACCGGATAAACTACACCTTTCATTCCGATAAAACTGAACCTGATTACGGCCCCTTTATCCACACTGATTGCATAGTTTCCATTGGCATCAGAAGTTGCAGCTACCCTGCCCTGAGGTTCTAAAATATTTACGCCCGGCACAGGCTGTCCATTGGCATCGCTCACCTTACCGGTAACCCTGATCTTTATTACAGGAGCACCAGAATTTGTAACGGGCTGGCTGATGATGACCACATTTTTTTCAATACTGTACTTTAGCGTAGTACCTTTTAGAATCAGGTCCAGCACTTCTGCCACAGGTTTTTCTTTTACAGCAATACTGACATTTGGGTATTTGTTCAGCTCATCTTCATTGTAAAAGAACTCAAAACTAGATTGCTTTCTCAAAGCTTGAACAGCTGCTGATCGCTTTACGTTTTTGAGGTTTAAAGAGATTTTTTGGCTTTGTGCCAACACTGCACCGCCTAAAAAAAAGCAAGCGAAGGTGAGCAGCAGGCTGCCAAGCCATACTTTAGGTAAAATTCTCATCATTAGTTTTTGGTTAATTGATATTATTTAGGTTATTAATTGGGTGTTTTATTTACGTAAATGGTGTGGTTACGTAGGTTAATGTCTACAGATCCGGTTTTTTCTATAATACTCAGTAAATCACCAATCTGATTGTATTTTTTAAGCTTACCGCCAAAATGTATGTCTTTAAGATCTTCAGATTTGAATACTACATCAAAATCATACCATCTGCCTACCTGCTCCATCACTTCTTCCAGTGTATTGTTTTCAAAATACATCCACCCATCTTTCCAGGCCACAAATGGTTCTATGTCTACCTCCGCTTTATTTACCGAGCCAGATTGCTGATCCACAAGAGCTTGCTGATTGGGCAGCAGGTCTACGATTTGATCTCCTTGTTTAAGTTGTACATGACCTTCTACCAAAGTAGTACGGATTTTTTTAGTGTAGGTATTGATATTGAACGAGGTGCCCAGCACCTGAACTTTCATTTTACTATAATGTACAATAAACGGCACTTTGGCATTTTTTGCGATTTGGAAATAAGCCTCTCCTGCTTCTAAATATACTTCTCTTGTTGATGCTCCATTGAAGTTAACAGGGAAGCGCAGGCGACTGGCCGCATTTACCCAAATTTGGGAGCCATCTGCCAGGATCAGTTTATATTCTGCTCCTCTGGGCACCCGAAGTTCATTAAAGTCAGCTGCAGAATTTTGTCCTTTCCCAGCATTGGCAACATATTGCAGGGAAGCGGAATCTACATTTTTAACATGTGCACCTTCAACTTCAGTCAATTTTGAATCCGAATGGTTTAAATTCAGTTCTGTTCCATTGGACAGCACTAAGGTAGCACGCTTATGATTTGTTGCTGTAATACTGGCAAAATCTTCGGTATCAATTACCCGGTTATCATTGTGGGATTTGTTCCAGACATATAATCCGCCCAGCAGAAATAAAGGCAATAATACAGCCGCTGCGTATTTTAATAGCTTTGGATATAGTTTAACTTTTACCGGCTCAATCTCAAATCTGAGTTTGTTCCAGGCCTGTTCTGTTTCTGTTCTATTTAACAGGCCAGCAGCGGCAGTTAAAAGTCCGTCCTCTTCTAATCCATTGATCAATTCCTTTTCTTCAGCAGAGAGCTCGTTCCATTGCGCATCAGAAGGCTGCAAACCATCAGCTTTTAACTTTAATAGATGTTCCCAGTTGTTGTTTTGTGCTTCTGTTTTCATTTAAATAGCCAGGCAATTAGCATGCTTGTTACTATTAAGTTATCAAAACATTAATTTAGGGTGACAGCCCGGGAAAGTTTTTTTTATTGACTTACTTTTTTATGAATTCAGACAGTATAACTGAACAGATCAGTATCCCCATGGCATCGTTAGACAGTTGAGATTTTAAAGCTGCATACGCCCTTTTCATTTGGGTTTTAACGGTATTTACAGAGATCCCGTATTTTTCTGCAATTTGGGCGTAACTCAATTCGTCTACCACAAAAGCCAGAAAAACTTTTTTCCTTTCTGCCGGCAACAGATCTACCATTTTCATAACCTGCAGGTCTATTTCCTCTCTCTGCAGCAACTCGTCCTGATCATCTATATAGATCTCGTCAATTTCTTCTGTGCTGAAACGTTTTTTTTGATCCTGCTCTTTCTGGTCTTTTTTGATGAGCTGGAGACTCAAATTGCGAACCGCAGTGGTAGCGTATGAACGAAAGGATACGGATATAGATAGCTCGTTCCGGCGTTGCCAGATCTGTAAAAAGAAATCCTGCACTACGTCCATAGCTATATCTTCATCTTTCACTATACGGAAAGAAGTAAGGCATAAGAATTTATAGTTTTCTTTAAATAATGCCTCAAATGCAGATATATCTAACGGCGTATACATATATTACACAATAATATAAAATTACGTGCCTTTTTATGTCAACCTGCTGCATTATTTATGATTTAGCAAAAAATGTTGTGCCATTTACTGAATCTTGTATGCCAAATTACTTCACTAAGGTTCAGTGGATTTTCAATTGTTTCTCCAGCTTTTTGGCGGCCCGCCTTTTTAAAATGGTAACCGTCATTTTTATATCAGCCAGCGGACGGTTGTTCCCGTCAATAGCCTCAACTGCAATTTTATCTACCATTTCCATTCCCTGTACTACCTCTCCATATACCGTATAATTGCGGTCTAAATGTGGTGTACCGCCTATGGTTTTATAAATTTCCCTTTGCCAGGCTGGGATTTTATGTTTTAATCGTTTGCTTTCCAAAGCATCAAGTTGCTCATCGCTAAAGATTTTACCTTGTACAATATAAAACTGGCAACCACTGGATGCTTTTTCGGGATTATCATCTCTAGCTGCTGCAAGCACCCCTTTTTTATGAAACAGACGATCGTTAAATTCCGGGCATATGGTATAACCCACATCGCCCTCTCCTAACAACTTTCCCTTTTCTGCTTTTCTGGAATCCGGATCTCCACCCTGAATCATGAAATTGTTGATGACCCGGTGAAACAAGGTGCCATTATAAAATCCATCTTTTGTTAGTTTTAGAAAGTTTTTGCTGTGTTCGGGGGTTTCGTTATACAATTGAATAATGCATGCACCAAGCGTTGTTTCAATACGGATGTATTTATGTTTAGGCTTTGCCGCATAAGCAGCTACATTAGAGAGCAAAAGTAAAACGATCAGAATTCTAAGTTTCATTGGGCTAAATTAAGGACATTTTGGCTTGGCTGATACTTTCATTGAGTGACATCCTAATATTTTTGTCACTCCCTAGATTAAGTCTAAATAATGCATTATATTTGTCAGGGCAATGTATCGCTTAAGTAACCATCTTTAAATCTATTAGCTTGTAGGCTGAATGAAACCAGTAAACCAACGAAAAAAAGCTCCTAAATCCTCTCTTTTTAAACGCATAATGGCATGGCTTCACCTTTGGTTAGGGTTGGCTTCTGGTATTATTGTAGTAATAGTAAGCATTACTGGCTGCTGTTATGTTTTTGAAAATGAAATTAAAGACATGATCGAGACCTGGCGTTTTGTTGAACCTCAGCAGAAAGCTTTTTTGAACCCAAGTCAGCTGACTGCATTTGCAGAAAAACGTATGAAGGGCGAAAAAGCCACCAGTGTTACTTATAGTGAAAAAGACGAAGCCGCAATAGTTGCCTTTTTTACGCCAGATAAGGTGAAGGATGGCGACATGAAAATGAAAGGTCATGATCATGCTAAAATGGCTGCCGGAAATCCCAAAGGGAAAAAAGGTAAAGATGCTAAAGCTGAAGGGGGTAAGCGCAGAATGGGAACATTTACCAGCATCTACGTAAATCCTTACAGCGGGGAAATTTTAAACGTTAAGGAAGCAAGACGCGGCGAAGGGACGGATTTTTTCCGTTTTATGCTCAATGGACACCGGGCTTTGTGGTTGCCATATGATATTGGACGCCCTATTATAGGGGTAGCCATCCTTATTTTCTTCTTTTTACTTATTTCAGGAATTGTCTTATGGTGGCCGGTAAAATGGATCAAATCTGTCCGCGATAAAAGTTTTAAAGTAAAGTGGAATGCTAAATTTAAGCGCGTGAATTACGATTTACACAACGTATTTGGATTTTACAGCATGCTATTTTTACTATTGATTTCTACTACCGGACTGGTTTGGAGTTTTAAATGGTGGAGTGAGGGTTTATACTGGTTAACCTCTGGTGGGGCAACCATGAACGAGCGTACCGCTCCCCTTTCTGATACGACCTCACTGGTGCCGTATGCGGCAAGTTCAATTGATAAAGTATGGTTAAAGCTAAAAAAAGAAAATCCTGAGGCAGCCGGGATGATGATTTCTATTCCTGCTACCCCATCTGACGCAATTTCTGCTTCTGTTTATAAAACCAGCCACACTTATTTTAATGTAGATAGCTATTACTACGATCAATATTCATTGAAGGAAATGAAATCGGCATCTCCTTTTGCGGGTAAATATGCTGAAGCTACTTTACCCAACAAAATCAGGAGGATGAATTATGATATCCATGTGGGTGCGGTATTGGGTTTACCGGGTAAAATTATGGCTTTTCTGGCCAGCCTTGTTTCAGCGAGTTTACCCATTACGGGATTCCTGATCTGGTGGGGTAAAAAGAAAAAGAAGAAAAAACCAGACAGCAAGGCAAATATCACACCTGGAAAAAAAGAGATCATCCTTAAACCTGCAAGTCCCGCTGTAGAGACTGTAGTTAATTTTTAAAACAAGCAACTGATATAATATGAAGACAATAAAAATGAGCCTTTTGGCGATACTGTTAGTTTTATGCAGCAGTCAACTCTTTGCCCATGCGTTATGGATAGAAACCAATGCCACTGGTAAAGCAGGTCAGGCACAGCAGGTAAAATTATTTTATGGTGAATATGCACAGAACGAGCGTGATTCAGTTGCAAAATGGTATTCTGATGTTAAGGAATTAACGCTGTGGCTTGTTGGCCCTGATCAACAAAAAATAAAACTAAATACTACCTTAGGTTATAACGTGGCTACGGCTTCTTTTACCCCGGCAAAAGACGGAATATATACTTTACTGGTAAGTCACCCTGCAAAAGAATTAGCAGGCACTACAGCTTATCACTTTTTGGCCACTGCTACTGTGCAGGTCGGTAATGCCAAAGGTTTTGACGAAAAAGCATTCAGCACTGAACTAAAAGTGATTCCACTGGGTGCGGGTAGCTTTACTGTAAATACGACAGTAAAATTAAAAGCCGCCGTGAAAGGTGTAATTGCTAAAGCTAAAACCATTTCAGTATTCTCACCATCTGGCTGGACTAAGGAAATTGTAACCAATGCCAGTGGTGTGGCAGAATTTACCCCTATATGGCCTGGAAGATATGTGGTAGAAGTTTCTGACTACCAGAAAGGCAAAGGTGAGCAATTGGGCAAGGCTTATGAAGCATCCTGGAAAGGCGCTACTTACAGTTTTGAAGTAAAGTAAGAATTGTTTAAATATAAAAAACCCGTTTAGCTATGCAGTTAAACGGGTTTTTTATTGAGATAAATGGTGTTTAATAATCGTATTTCAAATCCACGTTTCGCTCATCTACATTAATACCTTCAGTCATCCAGCGTGGCGCTGGTTTATTTTTCAGGTAATGGTCAAAAAACTGTCCCATGCGCAAAGTCCAGTCCCGTTGCGCGGGTTCACTGTCCAGCGTATGGTTTTCTCCTTTATAATTTAGCAGCCAGGCCGGTTTTTCCAAACGGCGCATAGCAAGGAACAAATCCAGTCCCTGGGTAAATGCCACGGCACCATCTTTGTCATTATGAAAAATCAGCAAAGGTGTTTTAATTTTATCAGCGTTAAAAATTGGTGAATTTTCAATAAACTCTTTCTTTTTCTCCCATAAACTGCCTCCAATGCGGGATTGCTCAGATTCATACTTAAATAAACAAGGAGCTCCATTGGCACGGATAGCAAAATAGTTATAAGTAGAATTAACTACTCCTGCCCCAACATTTGAACAAGTAAACATGCTAGTCCTGGTAAGGATGTAAGCAACTTCGAAACCAGACCAACTGTGTCCCTGTAATCCAATATGAGCTGGATCTGCGACACCTTCTTTTACCAAAGCTTCTGTTCCGCTCACCACACAATTGTAAGCGCTCTCACCGGGCGTACCCACTTTAAAATGAACATCGGGCCTGAAAACCACATAACCTTTACTTACATAAGATGGAATGTCAATGGTACAGGTGCTGTAGAGTGGTGTAAGGTAATCGTGTAAATCTTGTGAATGGGTTTCATAAAAATCAACGATCATTGGATATTTTTTCTTAGCATCATAGCCTTCAGGCAAATAAAGCAAACCTTCGTTGTCCTTCCCTTCAAAAGTTTTCCACCTAAATAATTTTGCCGTACCCCAGTTAAAGGTTTTCTGTTGCTGGTTCATGTAAGTCAGCTGTTTTTGCTTTGAAAATGTAGCATTCGCGTACCAGATATCCGGGAACATGTTATAACTCTTTTTAGTGAATGCAAAAGAGCCGTCCTCTGCCTTGGCCAAGATCCGTACATTGTATGCTGCATCATCAGCTAAAATGATTGGTGCTTTGCCTGGCATAAGCTGATAAATACCCTCACTTTTTGTCGCCTCACGAAAACCGGTAAAAAGCAAAGGTTTAGTGATATCAAGTTTTTCCTGATATTCAGAACCTTGTAACCGCAGCACGACCTGATGTTTCCTTCCATACTCCTGGGTTAAAGAACGTACAGGCTTTTTACCATTAAGGTCTACTACCCAAATGTCATAACGGTCATACAGCAATATACTATTTCCAGCATCAGCCCATCCGGCTATACCATATGCGGGTGCTGGCGAAGGTAAATCATGAGATTCCTCATAAACCGGAAAACCGATCTGGTCTGAAAACTCTCTGAATTCATTCTGCTCATCTTCCAGTGACATCCATTTTCGCTTTACCCTGTCGTAGAGGATTGCATGTTTTCCATTGGGTGACCATTGCGGTAAAGAATAACTGTCTTTGACAACCAGTTTTCTCTCATTTGTATGTGTATTAACCGAGTAAACATCAAAGTTATTGTCATACCGCCAGTCAACCGTTTTTTTATAGGGTTCGGGATCAGTTTGTAGTACCAGATTAAAGTGGCTTGCTGCAGGCACCATTACGAAACCCTGTGGCTTCGCAGCTACACTAAACCAGGTTTGATCATCTGTATGATAAATAAAGGTTACTTGTTCAGGAGAAGTATTAAGATAGGATCCTTTACGCTGCAGTCTTTGTGTTTTAGCCTCATTCCAGGTCCACAATTCTAAATCAAAACCTGTAGCTTTTGGTTTTACAGGCTCAGGTCGTTTATACTTGACCGGAACCAACGGTGTTACCTCCATCTGTAAATCGCGGTCTCCTTTATTAAAGGAGTAAGCTTTTGCCACTACATTATATCCTTCCGGCCCTTTTATGGCTGCAAAATCCAATATAAGCTCAGCTGCATTTTCTATAAAAGAATAAGCATACAACTTACTTTGAGCAACAAAATTTAAGGAATTTCTTTTTTCATTAAAATCGAAATCAGTTACGTTTTCTGCAATTAAACGGCTTTTAGCGCCTATAATTCCGTATTTTAGCTGTTTACCTTCAATATACAGAATGGAGGTTCCTCCGTTATAGATAGTATATTTGCCCATTTGCTTAAAAACAGAGCTATCACCGCTTTCCAGATTTCTAAAAACAAGGCTTCTACCTTCTTTACCATTTACGGTATATGAAATAAGCGGTACCTGAGCCTGTTCCTGAATATACTCCGGTCTGTTCCAGTAGATTTTTTTGTTATCTCTAAGTCGAACTAAAAACAAAGAATCTTTTGAGCCCCCTTTAACAGTATATTTTATCCACTTTCCTTTAGCAAAAAAAACAAAGCTCTGAATGCCTTTAATGTTCTTTTTTTTACCTGTTTTAACATTTACCAGGAGCTTTGTATTCTGCTGATCACTGGTATTGTAAGCAATCCATTCTCCGTCCGCAGAAATTGAAGGGATACCCAATGATTTCCATTCTTTATAATTTGCCGTGTCAAGTGTTTTCTTTTGGCCATAAACGCTGGAAAGAATAGAACAGCAAACAATTAATGTTAGGGCGATTTTATTTATCATTATTCAGATTTTAAAAGTTCAACAACATAGGACAATTCATCAAAAAGCTTGGTAGGACTGCCAACATACCCCTCGGAAGTATACCTGATCTCTCCGTTTTTAATGACAACTTTACGTGGAATTGCAGAAGAGTTAAAAATTGGGGTCATGGTTTTGAATACCCTGTCGTTAGCGCCGGTTGCCGTATTTTTATCATCTAATAACACTTTAAACCTGAATCCTGATGTTTTAAAATACTTTGCAATATCCGCTTTATATGTTGGGCTCCGTTCCATCGTTGAGATGAATAGTATTTCAACCTTATCATCTCCTTTATACCGATCAACCAGCATTTGCATACCCGGGAAGGCCATTTTACAAGGGTAGCACCAGGTGGCCCAAAAGTCTATTACAATGATTTTATCTTTCATTGCCACTGTATTTACAGTGGCACCGTTTAAATCTTTCAAGGCAAACATATTTATGGGTTCATGAACCATGTTTGCTTTAATCGCTTCTTTATCTTTTTCTAAAGCGGTTTGCTCTTTAAGACTGTTCATATAGCCTTCAAAATCCTTTTTGCCGGTTTTAGTATAAATCTCCTTTAGCTGTTCAATCATAGCAGGAGTTGCCGTATTTACTTTAAAACTTTCCTCAAGGGCAATCTTAACCAGATTATCATTTCCTGTGTTTTTATAAACCGAAATTCTTGCCTCATTTACATCTGCATCTGCGTACTTTCCTTCTGCAGTTAAATATTTCATATAGGCCAGGGCTTCTTTATCTTTTTGAAGCTTGTGAAGGATGCGGATGTGCAGGTATAAACGCTTATCTAGTTGCAAAGCGGCCAGGTAATTGGCCTGCTTAGGTGTATAGCGGGTATCCTCCATAAATGACCTGTCTTTACTTTTACTGATTGCGGCATCTATAATGCTTTTTGCAATAGGGTAAATCTGCTCCATAGGTACTTTTTTTGAAAGGAAGGCCCTCGTGATGTTCCAGCGGTATACTTCGTTCAGACTTTGAAAATCCATCTCTGCAATAAATGGTAATAAGTCATTGTACTTACCTTGCTCAAAATAGGTTGCGGACAGGTTACGATAGAAATTGTAATAGATGTAGTTTTGGGTAAAAACCGAATCTTTACGGTATTCATTGATCGGAAAGTCTTTTAAAAATTTAAGGATTGGCTCATTGCCCGGACCTGCTGAAAGTGCCTCATTGGCCTTTTGCATGGCTGCCATTCTTTGCATCCTGCCTTTAGGGAACTTTTGAAAAATTACCGCCTTTATGGAATCTGCGCTTACTTTATCCTTTAACAAAAAATTATAGGAATCAAATATGATCTGGTAAGTTTGCTCTGACATATTTGGCAAAGCTGCCAATTTACTCAGGTTGCGTTTTGCCAATACTTCAAATTCATCAGGTTGCGTAAGCTTCAGCATAGCCAGATAAACATCAAAGAATACGGGAACATTTCCAGGAAAATCTTTCATTTCCTTACGTACCCACATTTCCAACGCTTCATCTCCAATATTGGCTTTTTCAAAATATCCCTGAGGAGCCTTATTAAATGATGGCTTCCTAAAAACACCCCATGCCAATGAACTGCCAGGAACTTTGGTATTATTTTTTCCAATTGTAGTAGCTACGAAACCTAAATCGTTATTGTTATCAGAGGCTACGATGTTATGATCTTCTTCTACTACAAACTTGATGGCAAAAAAAGCACAGTTAGCAGGAAGTTTATACGTACCCTCCCAATTGTTATTTTTGTATTTTAGTGTTAAATCATCAACAATCCATTTGTAATTGATGTATTGATAAATAATGCCACTAACGTTATTTTTTCCTTCCAGTGGCCCGCCTTTTGGTGCATACACTACATTTAAAATTTCTCCTGCATGTGGTACTCCCCAGTCTTTAACACGGGATTTATTTTCTTGTCCATACCCACTAACGGCAAATAATATTAGCCATAGCAGTAACCCTAACCATTTAGATTTCATTTGTTTTGTGTTGATTTTGTGAAAAAAAAATGCAGGGAGGATTTCTCCCTGCATCGTATACTATCTCGGATTTTGTTCGAGTTCTGGATTTAATAGAATGTATTTATCGCCAATGGGATATGCATAACGGTTGCTGTTGGGTGCCAGGGTATAAGTTACCCCTTTGAACTCTCGCGTTTTAGTTACTGCAAAAGCGGCATCAACGTTCAATCTTTTCTGATCAAACCACCTGAATCCTTTTCCAAAGAACTCACGCTTACGCTCTTCTACTACTACGCGCAAGGCAGCAGGCCCATCGACAGCAGTTAACGGACTAGCAGTTTCAAAACGTTTAGCACGCAGGTTATTCACCAAAATCATTGCGCCAGTTGCATCCTCTGCCCGGGCACGGCACTCTGCCTTAATGAGCATCATCTCCGGAACCGATGGACCTGTAGTAATTACAAATTCTCCATTAAGGGTATAACGCCAGTATGCTCTTCCTGTAAAAGCTGTGCTAAAGAGATTACCATATCCACCTCTCGTATTTGTAAACAAGGTATACCGCAAGTCTGAAGTACCCAATAAATCAAGAGTCTCCTGACTAATTGAAATCGCGGTATAAGATCCATTCACTATTTTTGATAACATGACCTCTGGGTCAAGTAACCTACGTGGAATGGTACCTGGAGCTGTCTTGTAATTCTTTAAATCGAGGAGCGTATTTTGAAGCGCCAATGCACTGTCAGCGTATAACTCCGCCTTCGGAAAATTGCGCATGTTTAAATGTACCCTAGCTAGTAAAGCATATCCTGAAACTTTTGCCGGCCGTGTATTGTAATCTGCTACGCCCGGTAAGGAAGGAATCGCTTTAACCAGATCATTAAGTACTTGATTGTAAACCTCGGCTACAGATGCTCTTTTTAATGAAGCATATAAATTTTGCGTTAGCAGCAGGGGTACGCCCAAATCTGTAGCAGCGTTTGCAGCCTGATACTGTTTGCCATACATATTAACCAAAGTATAGTACGATATTGCACGCTGCACCAAAGCTTCTGCATAAATTCTATTCTTTTCAACCTCGGTACCTTCCTGAGAATCCATCACTCCTGCCAGCACCTCGTTACAGATATAAATTATTTTATAAAGCCGCTCCCAGTCTACATCTCCCTGAATTTCTGACAAATGCTTTTCTCTCCAGGTTAATACATTTGGCCAGATATCGCCGATATTTCCCTGTCTTGTGGCATCAGTAATATCGGTATCATCGCCAGATAGAATTGGATATCCATATGAACCTTCTAGTTCTCCATTGTTATCCATCAGATAACGGTAATCTCTTGTGTATTTTAAAGTACGTACACCCGGTTGTTCAATTTCCACATATTTGCGACAGCTTTGCAAGGCTAAAGTCAGTACGATAAAGATATATATGTATTTTTTCATAATTTTCAATTTAAAATGAAGCATTAATACCAAAGACATAATTTGGAGTAGGAGCCAGATTACTAAAATTGCCAGTATTAATATATTGAGGATCTATGCCCTCTTTATTAGCTGCCCAGATCAATCCAAGGTTTCTAGCGCTTGCATTAACAGTAAGACTTTTAAAGGAATTCTTAGGTAAGTATTTTAGCGGTAGATTATATGCAAGAGAAATCTGTTGCAAACGAATGTGATCTGCTTTCCGAACCAACAAATCTGAGTAACGATATCTTAAAATACTGTTGTTCGTTATGCCTGTTAGGCCAGGGACATTTGTACTCGCCTCATCACCAGCTTTTCGCCAGCGATAGGCCAGGTCTTCTTGCCTACCCAAAATACCACTAAAAGCACCTTCATAGGTTGGATAATTATTAATGGACTGCTTTAAAAACACATGTCCAAAATAATAGGTCATCTGAACCGAAGCTTCCAATCCTTTATATCTAAATGTATTGAAGAAACCACCAGAATAAGGCGCATAGGTAAGTCCTGCCTTTACTAAATCTTCCCTGGTAAAGTTAGCGGGCAGAAGATTGGTCGTATTTTTTATAATGTTGTTATTTTTGTCATAGATCTGCGATTGTCCAAGATTGTCTAATCCCGCCCAACGATACACGAATAAAGTGCCTAAAGGCAATCCATTCACAGGCTGTGAGTTACCTGCTAGTGAACTTGCATTGTTTTCAAAACGAGCATCAGTTACTTTACTAAGGACATATGAAAAGTTAAATGTAGAATTCCAATGGAAATCTTTTGCTTTTATAAGTAACCCATTTAGCCCGAATTCGTAACCATGCCCTGTTGAGGTTGCTGTATTGAATTGCAGGGATGACCAACCGTAAGTGGCATTAAAAGGAAGCGAATATAAAATCCCACTAGATTTTTTGCTAAAGAAATCAACATTTGAGCTTAATCTTCCTTTAAACAAGCTAAAATCAGTTCCAAAGTTGAAAGACTTTGTTGTTTCCCAACCCAAATCACTATTACCGGGAGAGGAAATAGAAGCAATTGGCTGCTGCGTACGGGGATCAACATTTGAACTTACACTTAGCAGTGTTATGTTAGATCCACCTTGTGGTATATTTCCGGACGTTCCATAACTGGTCCTGAACGCTAAATTAGAGATCCAATCAACAGAAGAAAAGAAATCCTCTTTTGAAGCATTCCACTTTACTGCAGCAGACCAAAATGGATTGACTCTTTTACTTCTGTCTATACCTAATAAGGTATAATCGTCAACCCTGGCACTTCCCGTAAGAATGTATTTACTTTTGTAACTATAGGCTGCATTACCATAGTAAGAGAAAAAGCGCTTCCTGCTTAAGCTTAGTCCACTTAGGTTGTTACCCAGTGTAGTATTATACCCATATATTGTAGGGTATGAAACCGTTGGATTAACAACTTTTATACTGCGGGTATCTTCATCATATCCGTATCGGGTAACCGAGCTGTTACTGCCTCCTGTTTCGCGGATCTCCGCACCTGCCAAAGCATTAAACTGATGATCAGTTTTCCAAGTTACATTTGCATTTAATTGCCCCCTTACTCCCGTATCATAATTGTCGGTCTGGCTTTGCGAAGCAGTGCCTCCATAAGGTACATTATAGAATGGTTTACCATTTACAATAGTTGTTCCGGTATTGAGAAAAATCCTGTTCTGATAGCTGTTCAATTCATTAAGTCCTTCTGTTTTACCATTGGAACGTTGGCCCATTACAGAGAGATCGGCATCTAACCAATTAAAAATTTTGGCATTTACACCACCCAGCATCCTGATTACATTGGTTTTGGAAATGCTATTTGAATAATTTAATTCATCTACCGCGTTGTAACCAAATGGCAAGTATCCCTGATTGACATAGGCTTGCGCTACGGGAGTGTAGAACATGTTGGTCCTTTGTATCGTATTCCCGTTTTCATCTACCAATAAATCATAAGGGCGCAAGGCAGTTTCACTTTGAGACAATGCATCTACAGCTGCACCATTGTACCTCGCTTTAGTAAACTGATAGTTTATCCCGGCCCTTACAGTAATCTTTTTATTAAAGAAAGAACTGGTAGTCATTGCATTTATAAATGCATTGCTACCGTAATTACTTTTATATACCGGATTGTCTTTGGTGTAATTTCCTGAAATAAAATAAGAAGTTACATCTGTTGCTCCGGAAACAGATAAATTAAGCTGATGGTTTACGGCATTTTGCAGCAAATAATCTTCAACTTGCCCCAATGCATTTCTTGAACCTAAGTTGGCCAGGGCCGCGTCTCTTTGTGCAGGTGTAGCCGTTTGTGGTGTTCTGGTTACCCGGTACATCCACTCGGTTGCTTCACTATTATTTTTAGTGTAAACCACATTATAAGAAGGCACTAAGGATGGATCGCTTAAAAAGCGCTTATCTACCATCTCCTTCTCTAAATCAATGTATTGAGCTGCATTCATCCATTTCAATTGATCCAAGGAAGCATGTTGGGAAACGCCCAGATTATAACTAAGATTTATACTCGGGATCTCTCCCCTTCCCCGCTTGGTGGTGATGACAATAACCCCATTTGATGCAGCAGCACCCCATATAGATGCGGCAGATGCATCTTTTAAAAAGGTGATTTGATCGATATCTGCAGGATTTAGTGTACTTAAAATAGAGTTACCGGTAGATACCCCGCTTACAAAGGTGGTGAGCCGTTGTTGATCGCCTGGTGCAATCATAGGGAAACCATCAATTACAATTAATGGTGAACCAGATCCGATTGCATAGTTATTTACCCCGCGTATTTTGATGGTGTTGTTCCTGACATCAAAATCTACCCCGGGGACCTTTCCTTGTAGTCTTTCCATCAGATTTACTGAGGGTGTGCTCATAATCTGCTCTGAAGATATGGTGGCAAAAGCACCGGCAGCGCGTTCTTTCGAAATCGTCTCGTAACCATTACTAACTACACTTACTTCATCAAGTTGGGCAAGCCCCTCTTTTAAAGCAACTGTAATCATTTTACTTTCGACAACTGTATACTCATAGGTTTGAAATCCGATGTACTTAAACTGCAATACAGCTCCTTTTCGTGGTACAATAATGGTAAACATCCCCCTGGAATCGGATATGACAGATTTTGTTGTGCCTTTTATGGTAACATTTGCGCCGGAAACCGGAACTCCTTTTTCATCCGTTACTTTTCCGGTGATCACGATGTTCTGAAAATATTCTCCTATTCTATCGATGACGCTTTTTTCCTTTTCTTTAATAAAAATGGTACGGTCTACAATGGTATAAGATAAGTTCTGTTTGCTCAATATATCATCCAATGCCGACTTTAGACTGGCATTGCTCATATCAGCTGTAACGGATCCGGCATTTTGCAGTGTCTTTTTTTCATACCAAAAGCCATAGCCGCTTTGGCTTTTAATGGCCTCAAAAACTTTTTCTATAGACATTCCCTTAACTTTAAGGTTGATGGTCTGTCCTTTTACAGAGGCAGAAACGTTGATGAATGCTAAAGCAACGAAGAAGGCGATGAGATTGATCCTCATAATTATTCGTTTGGTTAATTGCCAGTTTCCAGATGTGCGGGCATAGCAATGTGGTTCAATAGTATAAATTTGCATACTTTTGTAAGGTTTTAGTTGAGTTGATAAAATGTCTTGTGCTAACTTGATGTTAATAATGGCCCTTCTAAACTTTTGCCGGTAGCGTGTAAGGAGCGCTGCTGGCTTTTTTTTGGGGATACTTATTAACCTTTTTTGAATTCTGGTCGGTTTCTATATCATATACTATAATTTAAAAGGTTCAGATTTATTTAATTATCTCATTCATCAGGAGATACGATGAGTTTTTTTCCTTGTATACTATCTTCTATTTTAAAATTGATGTTACTTAACCGCAGTAATTCTAGTAAAGTAGATAAGTTAGACTGCCTTGGGATACTACCTACAAAACGACGCTCAGATATTTTCCCTTTGTAAATTACATCAATATTGTACCATCTGGATACCTCACGCATAATGGTTTGTATATCGGCATCTTTAAATTCTAAACGGCCGTTTTTCCAGGCCAGCACAGTTTCAACATCCGCTGGCAGTACACTAATTCGCTCAGCAATAAGTACCGATTGCTGTCCGGGTTTAAGGATCGCAGCTCCGCCCGCCAAACCTTTGGGACTTACCTTAACAACTCCTTCTGCCAGCGTGGTTACTGTTTTTCCTTCGTCACTGTAGCTGTTGATGTTGAAATGCGTTCCCAATACTTCAATTTCCTGATTTGCAGTGCGCACTACAAAAGGCAGTTTTTTGTTGTGAAATACCTCAAAATAAGCTTCACCGTTGATTTCCACGACCCTTTTATTGGCATGTAGAAAACTAACCGGAAATTTGATTGACGATGCGGCATTGAGCCATACGTGTGTTTGATCAGGCAAAATCAACTGATAATGCCCTCCCCTGGGCGTGCTCACGATGTTGTTACCTACCGTTTCAGTTCCTCCCTCAGCATTGTCTTTTATAGTATATACCAGTTCGCCATTTTTAGTTTTTTCAATGCTTATGCCCGATTGTGTGGCTACTTGACCATTAGTTGCATTATTGAGGTCTATGGTTTGACCATTATTTAAGGTAAGTATTGCTTTGTTACTTCCTGCCTTAATGTCATTTTTATGGATGGCAATCATATTAGCCTCTCCTTCAGAAATCATGTATTTGTTTCCAATTAGATATATACCGGCTGAAATTGTTAAAAACACTATAGCAGCAGCGGCAATTCGGGTCCAATTGTAAGTAACACTTTTAAATGGCTTGCTTTTTAGCTCTTGTTCTATTCTTAACCATACCTTCTGCTGACTATCGGGATAAGTATCTACCACTGGCCTACTAAGTATAGAAATTACCTGAACAGCCTGTGTAATGATCCCTTTTTTATCTGGATGGGAACTGATCACTTCATTCCAATACAGGTTGCGCTCTGCATTCGGGTATTTTACCCAATTTACAAAGTCAGCATCATTTATAAAGTCATCCAATCCGAAGTTGGTGTAAAATTCCCTTTGCTTATTCATATTATTACCCTTATTACAGGCATAAAGGAAATTTTACCCCATTGTAGATAAAAAAAGATATTCTTTTTTTATTTTTATTTAAATAAAGTCCAAAATCAGGAATACTTTAAGGCTTTGAGCAACAAAAGCAACGTAACCATAGACATGCCGTCTAAGTTTTCCCGCATTTTGTCTAAGGCACGATACACCAATTTATATGCCCCTTTAGTGGTGATCTCCATCATATCGGCAATTTGCTCGTAACTCAAATCTTCGTAAAACCTTAGGTAAATGATCTCCCGCTGTCTGTCGGTCATGCTTACAAGGGCGTTTTGTACAATACCCTGCATGGCTGTCAAATCCTCCTTTTCTATCAGTACCTGATCATGACTAATTTGAAAATCAAAATTCACCTGTTCTTCTTCCAGTTCTACCTGCAATAATTTTGACACAGCCTGCAATCTGCTAATCATTACCCTTCGAAATGACTTATATAAATAATTTTTAACAGATTCCGTGGCTTTTATAGTGCTCCTGTTGGCCCATAATTTAACAAAAAGATCTTGCAGGCTATCTTCGGCAATTTCAATGTTCTGACTAAACTTAAGGCCATAGTTGAGTAATGGATTATAAAAATGGTCATAAATCTCCCTGAACGACGCCTCATCCCCATTTCTAAAATTGTCCCATACTGTACTATAATTTGGTTCCACAAGCATCACCTGAAAATGATAAGCAATATAATTATTAAAATAAGTTTTACTGTAAAAAGGCTAGTTTTGTTTTAGTATTCACAACATCCATTTTATGAGCTTAATCAAAGATATTTATTCAGCTGCCTTTTATGACAGGTTTACAAATACGGTGCTAAAGGTAGTACCCTCCTTTAATAAATTGAAATTTACCGAAGATATATTTGGGGACAACTTTGGCCAGAAGGAATGGAAAGACCGGATGAAACACACCACAAAGGTATTTCAGGAGGTACTTGGACTTGATTTTAAGCAAGCGGCAAATGTCATTTTGAAGTTGATACAACAACTTAAGGAAGAGGATACTGGTGAGGACAGATTGGTTTACATCTTTTTTCCGGACTACATAGAAACCTACGGGCTTAACGATTTTGACACTTCCATTGAGGCTTTTGAAGAAGTTACGCAGTTTATAAGCTGTGAATTTGCTGTAAGGCCTTTTATTCTTAAATACGGGCAGAAAATGATTGACGTGATGACTTTATGGTCTTTACACAAGAGCCATAAGGTAAGGCGGCTAGCGAGCGAGGGCAGCAGACCACGTTTGCCATGGGCAATGGCCATCCCCTTTTTAAAGAAAGACCCTTCCAGTCTGCTGCCATTGCTGGAAAACCTGAAGAACGACTCATCTGAATACGTGCGCAGAAGTGTAGCCAACAACCTCAACGACATCACAAAAGATCATCCTGATGTGGTAATTGGCCTGGCTTTACAATGGGCGGGTGGCAGTAAAGAAACGGATGCGATTATTAAACATGGCCTGCGTTCTTTATTGAAACAGGGGCATACTGCAGTACTTAAACATTATGGACTGGAAAGTGCGTTGTTAAACGTAGAAGATTTTAAAATTCATACGCCTGTGGTAAAAATTGGCGCTCCCGTTGATTTTAGCTTTAAGGTGCTCAACAATAATGCAAGCCCGCATGTGGTACGGTTGGAATACGGAATTTACTATATGAAATCAAAAGGCCATCATGCCCGCAAGGTTTTCAAAATCAGCGAAAAATTATACCAGCCAGGAGAGCAGATTATGGTACAACGTAAGCAGTCTTTTAGGGTTATTACTACCAAAAAATTCTATACTGGTGAACACCGCGTTTCTATCATTTTAAACGGAGAAGAAAAAGGGATATTGAGTTTTGAACTCCGGGATTAGCTTTTTGGGCAAATACTTAAACAATTTTTAACGCTTCACAGAACAATCTATGTGTTACACTGTTATCCTAAGAAAAACAGAAACCATGGGATTATTTAAAACAGCCTTAATTGGTGCCGCAGTTTACGGTGCCGTTAAATACATTACAAAAAAAGATGTTAATGGAAGGTCTATTGCAGACGACATTAAAGAAAAAGCGCCTGAATGGCTTGAAAAGGCAAAAGGCCTGAAAGAAGAGGTGGTTAGTGAGTATAAAACCAGGACATCTCCTTATGTTTAACATATAGCCCTGAACGATTTAACGCTCAGGGCTATTTTTTTTAATACCCGAGACTAGTATCGTCGCCACGCGGATCTGCACCGCCCTGGTAACCTTTCGGTGTACTTAATATTGCATCTACACGGCCTATTGACGTACGTGGAACAAATTTATATCCTTTACCTGTTAAATCAGTAATGGTGCTGCTGCTAAACACATTGGGTTCTGTATAAACTTCATCTGGCAACCATTGGTGATGGAAACGTTTGGCGGTAACTGCTTCCTGCATGTCCTGTCCAAATTCGATTACATTTAAAATGGTTTGAAATACAGATGTAATGATGGTTGAGCCTCCTGGTGTACCCACAACCATAAATAACTTGCCATCTTTTTCGATGATGGTAGGTGTCATAGAACTTAGCATACGTTTTCCTGGTGCAATGGAATTGGCCACACCACCTGTTACACCATACATATTAGGACTACCTGCTTTTACAGAGAAGTCATCCATTTCATTGTTTAACAAAAAGCCTGCTCCTTTTACAAAAACTTTACAGCCATATGCTCCATTCAGTGTAGTGGTAATGGAAACTGCATTTCCGTCTTTATCTACAATAGAGAAGTGTGTGGTTTGCTCACTTTCTTTTGCCGCAGGAGAACCAGCATTAATTTCGGAACTTGGTGTAGCATGTGCCCAACTTACATTAGTCATCCGGTTCCGCTGGTAATTTACATCCAGCAATCCCGCTCTTGGCACTTTATAAAAATCAGGGTCTCCAAGGTGAGTTGCACGGTCTGCATATACCCTCCGTTCTGCCTCTACAATCAACTGGACGGTTGAATCCTGGTTATGGCCCCATCTGGACATTGGATATGGTTCTACAGAATGTAACAACTGTACCAGGGCAATCCCCCCGCTTGAAGCAGGTGGCATCGTAATTACTTTGAAATCTTTATATTTCCCAACAATTGGCACGCGCCATGCGGCCTGGTAATCTTTCAAATCTTTTGCAGAAATGATCCCATTTCCACGGTTCATTTCTTTCACCATATATTCGGCAACCTTTCCTTCGTAGAATCCGGCACGACCTTTATCACGGATCAATTTAAAGGTAGCTGCCAGTTCAGGCTGAATTAATTTTTCACCTTTAACCCATTCACCGGAAGTCTTAACCAAGGCAGTTCCATCTGGATTGAATTTAACGAAAGATGCTTTTGCCCTGTTAAATTCTCCTGCTTGTTTTTGTGTAATCGGGAAACCTTTAGCGGCCAGATCTACGGATGGCTGTACCACTTGTTTCCAGCTTAGTTTACCATATTTTGCATGGGCTTTTACCATTCCGTCTACCGTTCCCGGTACACCAGCGGCCAAATGCCCCAACAAGCTTTTTTCTTTTATCGGGTTGCCATCAGCATCAAGATACATGTCTCTGCTAGCGGTGCCCGGTGCTTTTTCACGAAAGTCCAGTGTTGCAGTTTTGCCTTTGGCATCTCTGAAAACCATGAAGCCTCCCCCACCAATGTTACCTGCATTGGGATAAACAACTGCCAATGCAAATTGAACAGCTACTGCGGCATCAACAGCGTTTCCACCTTTTTTAAGGATATTTAACCCCACAAGAGAAGCCTCTGGATGTGCAGATACAACAACACCATTTTTGTAATATTCTACTGGCGCTTTTTCCTGGGCTGCACAGCCACAAAAGACAAATGCTAGTAGAGAAAGGGATAGATAGTACTTATGCATAGTTTACTATTATTTTAATTTTTGGTTAGTGGTTTACGTGGCAATTTTTCTTCTCGCTGCGCTGTATTGTACACAAATGCTGCTACAACTACAGCCGCCTGTTTCAAATCGGCTTCAATCAATCTGTCGTAGGTATCTTGATTGGTATGGTGGGTACGGGTAAAATATTCAAGCTTGTCTTGTGTAAATTCAAAACCAGGAATCCCCAAAGCATCAAAAGAGATGTGATCGGTAGATCCTGCATTGCGTTGAACGGTATATGTTGCACCCAGGTCATGGAAAGGTTTAAGCCATTCTTCAAATATGGGTTTAACGCCTGGGTTAGATTGCAGGTAGATACCCCTGATTTTTCCTGCGCCATTATCCAGGTTATAGTATGCTGAGATGTCCTTTTGCGCTGGTTTTAGGTTTTTTGTAGCGACATCACCAAAATGCTTCGCTACATAATTTTTGGAGCCATACAGACCTTGCTCCTCAGAACTCCAAAGTGCAATGCGGATGGTACGTTTGTTGTTTAAACCCAGTTTTTTTATAATGCGTACTGCCTCCATCATTACGGCTACGCCAGAGGCATTATCCGTTGCTCCAGTAGCCAAATGCCATGAATCCAGATGTGCACCCAGCATCACCACTTCATTTTTAAGTTTAGGATCTGTACCAGGAATTTCTGCAATTACGTTATAGCCTTTGGTATCTTCTTTAATAAATTTTGTTTTGATGTCCGCTTCCAGCCTTACAGGGTGTCCAGCTTTGACCAGCCTCAATATGCGCAAATAATCTTCTCCGCTTACATCCAATTCTGCACAGGCAGGTTTAGCATCAGCTGCAAAGGAAGCGGCAGCCGTCATAAAAACTGTACCATGGCGGCCTTTTGCCAGGCTAAGCACCAGTGCAACTTGTTCCTGATACAACAGGTCGTTTAACCTTTGACGGGTTGCCTTGATGCGTGCAGCTACAGCAGGATCTGCTCTTTTTAAAGGTGGAGCGGCTTCTACTGCGGCAATATCTTCATCGGTAAATCTGCTTCCGTCAGATTTAAATGTGGTAGCAAGGGTATCTTCTTTCACATCAAAAATGACAATTCTACCTTTCAGCTTACCCTTCATTCTTAGCACTTCGTTAGTATCTGGCTTTAATACCACAACATCAGATTTGATTAAACCTGCAGTACTGCCAGACCATGCTCTTGGTATTGCAATGATGGGATGGTAATACGGAGAGTTCATTGCCACATAAGTACGTTCCACTTCCCAGCCTTGCCCAAATTCTCCCCAGGGCTCCAGATTAACGTTTTTTAAGCCCCAGCCCTTTAAGGTATTTACAGCCCAGACTTGCGCCTTTTTAAGGCCGGGAGAGCTGGAAAGACGCGGTCCGTTTACATCGGTAAGGTAAAATGCCTGCGCCATAATTTCAGAGCGCTGTAAGCCCTCTTGTCTTATTTTAGACATGATGTTCAGGTCAACCTTTTCCTGGGCAAAAGCTGATGATACTGAACATGCAAGCATCACGATTGGTAAAATATTCTTCCTAATCATTTTATTTTTCCATATCCATTCCAAAATGGAGCCTAAAATATTTAATGATTGCACGGGCAATACCACCGCCACCAAATTGCTGAGGAAAAGCTTTTAAATCTGCATCATAAGTATCCTTTCTAGCATGTTTCCAATCGGTTTCCAATTGAATAGCAGAAATATTTCCTCCGGCTATCGAACCGTAAGCCAAAGTGCAATATCCACCATTAAAATAATTATCGGCTGCAGGGCCCTTATTCCCTACTCTGTTACTTGGAACAGCAGGAAGAAGCTCGTTTGCCAATAATGTTCCAAACGCAACATCTCCTCTTACCAAATCTGAAAACGTATAATCAGATGTTTTAGCAATTCCGTAAATACTAGATTTACCAGCTTTTAGGTCAAGATATTTATTGGTCAAAGTATCATTCAAATCTGCTATTGCCAGCATGTATCCAACTTCAATTCGGTCTTTGTCATGACCATGGCCATGCATATCTATATATAAACCTTTTCCAATATTATCTTTAACAATTTGTCTGGCTATTTTAATATACTGATGGTATTGAACATAGGCATCAAGCATTTTATAACTGGTTAAATACGATTCATCCCTGCTTCGATTTGGATCCAGTTTCTTTCTAGAAATTTGATTGATGATAATATGTGGCCTCATTCCTGTTCTCTTCTCCAAGGTATCTGCAACTCTTACTACAAGAGGCGTTGCGTAAATATCTCTTACAATTTCACCATCCGGATGGTCCCGATCATCCACACCAGCAGGCTCAAATATCCCATCGTGAGGCGACGAAAGAATAACAGGAGATTTTAAATCCCCTACCCTAAATTCTAGAGCATTCTCACCGTCAATTTTATAAAGAACCGTTGCTCCTTTCGTAAAAACAGCCTTATCATAAGCAATATCTGGCTCTACGTAATCTGGTTCATCAAATTCACTTCCTTTATTTTTGAAGCAGGAAGATAAAAAAAGCATAAGCCCTAATACCGATATTAAAAAACTAATTTTCTTCATTTTAATAGAGTTAATTTTGAGTAATTAAAGGATTTGCATTGATCTCTCTTCTTGGAATTGCCCATTGCCATTTTGAATCGTCGACAGCAACAGATGCCCAGTTGGTTAAGGAAGAATTTGCCCCTGTAGCAGCATTTCTGGTCAGTGCTGTACGTGTTCTTTTCAAATCAAGAAAGCGAAATCCTTCTCCCCAAAGTTCTATTCTCCGTTGGATCATAATAGCAGCCACTGAAGTTGAGGTCACAAGAGCTGCGTATTCCGGATCTCGGTTGGATGCCAGCGGCAACAAAGCCGCATAGGCAGCGCTTAAGGATCCCCCTTTAGCTTTGGCTTCAGCTTCTATGAGGTACATTTCCGCAACACGCATGTACGGGATATCTCCAACACTAACTGCAGGATCTTTAACCATAAATTTACGGTGCATTTTAGGTGCCCTTACCTGGGTAGTAGATGGTAAACCTGTAGACACATCAATTACGCCGGGAAAATCCTTAGCTGTAGACTCTTGCCCATCCCACCACAATTTCCGTCTAATATCAGATGCATTGATGGCTTCGTACAAGGCATAATTCATCACTTTAGGATTAGACCTTGTATGTACGGAATTGTAATTTGCAGACATGTAGGCAAAGAAGGAACCATAAGTAGGTAATTGATCAGTTAATTGATGCGCACCCCACATCCATTCTACATTATTAATATCGTTAAATCCGCTCAAATAATCTGCATTATTCATCAAACTCAGACCCGCCCTTGCTTCTGCAGCATATTTAGCAGCATCTGTCCAGTTTCCCATCGTTAAGGCTACCCTTGCTTTTAAGCCCTTAGCTACATTAATGTTAATGTGTGTTTTATTTACCGGTTGCGGTGCACCCGTAAGGCTAAAAATTGCAGAATCTAAATCTTTATTCACCTGTGCATATACTTCATCAACAGTTCCCCTTGGTTGTGGTGTTAAGGTAAATTCAGTTAAAATGGGGACTCCTGGCTGAGGGTTAATACTTGCACTGGCTCCTTTATAAAAAGGACGGGCAAATAATTGTACCAGTTGAAAGTGTGAATAGGCCCTGATGGCCAATGCCTCACCAACCACCATTCTGCGCTGATCGGCAGTAGCCTGGACATTTGGCACTGCAGCCAAAATCCTGTTGGCATTTGAAATCAGCTTATAATACATCCTCCATACAAAGTAAGGAAGGTCACCAGCTTCAGTCCTATGGTCAACCCATCTATAGGTATCCCGAAAATAAGAAGAACCTCTGGTGGTGTGGACAACATCTTCTCCCATGTAATCCAAATCAATCATTACGGCCGGATGACCATCCTGCTCTTGATTGGAATATTGCATATACATGGCCCTATAGGTTCCATTAAGAGAATTATTGATTGCTGTAATAGAGCCTAGTGCCTCCTCTTCCGAAATTGCATTGGTAGGGGTGGTATCTAAATAATCTTTTTTACATGATGCAATCAGCAGAGAAACTGCCAAACAAGCAAATCCTAATTTATATCTAAAATTCATCATGGCATTAAAGTGTTAAATTTAAACCCAGGCTAATAATCCGTGCCGGAGCGTAAGTGTAAGATGAAGAACCGGTGTAAGTCTGAGAAGGATCTAATCCTTTACGTTTTGAGGTCATGAAGATATTTTCACCATTCAAATAAACCTTAGCGGCCTGCATGCCAAATCTTGAAAGTACTTTTTTAGGCAGGCTATAAGTAAAAGCAGCAGTTTTTAAATGCAGGTAAGAAGCATCTACCAAGAAGCGGTCGCTATTTGGAATAGCGAGGTTACTCAACACCCTCCTTGGTACGTCTGTAATATCACCCGGTTGTTTCCAGGCATTTAATGCGTCCACATGTAAAGCGATTGCAGATGATGATCCTCCTGTCATTAAATCCTGATAATCGTTATCGTAAACTAAGCCCCCAACCTGATAGATAAACATGAGCTGAAGCGAGAAGTTTTTATAGCTAAACGTATTGTTTACACTACCAAAATAATCAGGAATTGCACTGCCAGCATACCTGTACCTGGCCAGAGATGAAGTGGTAGTTAATACCTCTCCGCTTTCCGTAAATACTTGTCCGGAAGTAATTAGGGCCGTGTTTGCAGGGGTGTACATATCCAATCCTGTTGCCGGATCAACACCTCTCCAGTCACGCACATAAAACTCATAGATGGATCTGCCTTCCCTATAACGTCTTAGGCCGGTGATCAAACCATCGTAAGAATCTGGCAAGGTTAAGATTTTGTTCCCCATGGTGGTCCAGTTAACCGTAGTTGTCCATTTGAAATTTTTCTTCCTTATAATATCGCCTGTTAAAGTAACCTCAATTCCCTGGTTCAGCATACTTCCGAAATTGTCATTCCGACTGGTGAGCCCAGAGCTTAGTGGTACAGCTACATCAAACAATAAATTATTGGTTTGGCGTCTGTAGTATTCCACACTACCAGAAATCCTGTTTTTAAATGCAGAGAACTCTACGGCAATATCTGAATTGATATTGGTTTCCCATTCTAAGGAATCCACCCTAATTTGGGTCATCAAGGTACCCGGCTCGGTTCCATTGTTATAACTTAATCCGTATAAGCCCTGGTAAGCGAAATAATCACCCAGGTTATCATTTCCCACTTCACCATACGAAGCACGGATTTTTAACTGGTCTATTTGCTTTACTTTAAAGAATGCTTCCTGATCTATGTTCCAGGCACCGCTGACAGAGTAAAATTTACCCCATCTGTTTGTTTTGTAAAACTTGGAAGAACCATCTGTTCTAAATGATGCAGAAGCAATATATCTTCCATCATAAGAATAGTCTACCTTAGATAAGTAACCTTCAGTTTTATAAAGTCTATCATAACCGTTAAGGTTGGTTACTACCGCATAGTTGTCAATAGCTGTACTGGAGGATGTTGCCTGACTGGTTGCAGAACCTGTTAAATTATCAAAATAATTTAGGTAAGACTCATGACCAATCAATGCCTTTATGCTGTGTGCACCAATCTTTTTGGTGTAGTTTAACAACTGGTTGAAGTTGAGGTAAGCATAGAAATTGTTGGTCCTTACCGCTCTACCCCTGCCTTGGGCATCACCTATAATACTATTGTCTACCACGTTAGACCTGTAGTTATTTAAATTGGCACTAAAAGTAGTGGTAAATTTAAAGTCTTTCAAGAAAGTCATATCCACATTTGTATTGGCAATGATGGCATTCTTACGGATTTGGTTAATATTGTATAAAGTCTCAGCCAAAATATTCCTTCCAGTCATGGACGGCCTGTAATCTCCAGGATCATATTGTTTATTGCCATTTGCATCCAGAATATAAGCCCCGGTAAATGGATCGTGTAGATGCACAGGATAAATTGGTGCCATTAGTAAATCCACATAAAATGGGTTCTCATTGATCCCGCTGTTTTCATTGGCACGGCCTGATTCTGAATACGTACCATTTAAGGTAAAGCCTGTAGATAGCCACTTTTTAGGCTGGGAGTTCATCCTTAACCTGGTAGAATAACGTTTAAAATCGGACCCTATTGAAAATCCTTGTTCATTTAAATAAGCCAATGAGACATAATAATCGTTTTTTGCAGATCCGCCACTCAAACTAACAGAAGCATCAGTTCTTAGTCCTAAGCGCTCCATGGCATCTTTAAGACTCATGTCTTCTTCATATAACAACCGTGCCGCAGGATTAATCGTTCCGTCGGGCAATACAATTTCGTTATTTGCTACGTTAAAAGGATTCCATCTTAAAATGCTGTAAATATTATTGGTTGCCAATCTATTCACCGAATCAGCAGGTGCTCTTGGAAAATCCGCAGCATAATCTGCTCTCATACTTTCCCACATTAGTGGATAAAACTGATAAGCATTTACCCTTTCATACACTGGCAAGGCTCTTTCTGAAGCTGCCTGAGTATATTTAAACGAAAAAGTATTCCTGTTTTTCTTTCCTTTTTTAGTGGTGATTAACACAATACCATTCGCTGCACGTGCGCCATACAAAGCCGTAGAGGCAGCATCTTTCAATAAACTGATGGTTTCAATATCATCAGGATTGATCATATTGATATCGCCTTCATAAGGCGCACCATCTAAAACGTACAAAGGGTTATTGCTATTTGAGATGGAACTAAATCCCCTGATGCGGATCTCTGGCCCTTCACCCGGCTGTCCATTACCAGTAGAAGTTTGCACACCAGGCGCAGCTCCAACAATTGCATTGTTTAAATTACTGATTGGTCTTTGTTCTATATCTTTAGCTGTAATTTCCTTTACGGAATAAGTCAGCTCTTTTTTGGTAGATGTACCAAAAGCTACTACAACTTCTTTTAGCTGAGTACTTTGTACCTGAAGAGTAACTGGATATGCATTTGCGGCAGTAATCGGAACCTCTTTAACTGCATAGCCCAGATAGGCAAACATCAGTACTTTATCCTCGGCCTTAATGGTAATCTTGAAATCACCATCCACATTGGTTACCCCCTGTGTCGCCGTCCCTTTTACCCGAACAGAAACACCTGGTAATGGTAATCCATCTTCAGAATCTACAACATGACCGGTAATTACCCTGTTTTGCTGGTTTCTAGTCGTGCTAACAGGCCTGGATTTAACTGTAATTATTTTATCTTCTATACTAAAACTTAAGGGTTGCCCATTTAGCAGCGTAATTAATGCCTGCTCAATAGTTACGTCTTTTACGTTGATATCTACCGGATCAATTTTAGATAGAACTTCATTGTTATAAATGAAAAAGTATCCGGTTTGCGACCGCAGTTCTTTAAAAGCATCTTTTAAAGAAATATTATTCTTTGAGATGCTTACATTTTGGCCAAAGCTGGTTGCACTAACCTGCAAATTGACAATAAAAAGGATAATTGCGACAAGCTTCATTATCAAAAAGATTTTCTTTAAAATTCTGGAATCATTCATGTTTCCGGCAATTAATGCCAAAAGCACTCCAAAATGTATTCTTTGTTTCATACATTTGTGTATCTAAGGTTGGGCAATGAGGTAAAATTGTTTCTAACAGCCTTGATTAATGCCTTTCCTGGCCGCAATCCGGGGAAGGTTTTTTTTTCTGCTGTATTTCCTGATGAAAATCAGTTGAGGTTTGTCGAGTATCTATTTCTTCATATCGTTCAGTTACTTTTTTGAGCAAATTATTTTATTTCCATCTATACTTAATGTCAGATCTCCTGTGGTTTCCAGCACTTTTAGCACCTTTGAAAGGTTGGTAGCCCTGGGTATTACTCCGGTAAAAGCTATATTAGGTTTGGAACCTTTGTAAACTACATCTACGTTGTACCAGCGGGTAACACTGCGCATAATTTCTTCTATTCCGGTATTATCAAAAACGAAGATGCCTTTTCTCCAGGCCATTACACTCTCTACATCTGCCTTTTCTACTTTCTCTCCGCTACCATTTGGCTGGTATTTTACCTGCTGGCCTGGCTTTAAGATGTACTTACTGCTGTTTCTGCTAAACTGAACGGAGCCTTCCAACAATGTAGTTGTGGAGAAATTTTCCTCGGCATAGGTCATCACGTTAAAATGAGTACCTAACACCTTTATTTCTGCTTTATTTGCCTCCACGATGAAAGGCATATCTTTATTTTTAGAAATTTCGAAGTACGCTTCACCCGTAAGAATTACCTTTCTAAATTTACCTGAAAATGCGGTAGGGTATTTTAAGGAGGATGCTGCGTTTAAAAAAACCTTACTTCCATCAGGTAATACCACTTCGTATTGCCCCCCTCTCGGCGTGGCCAAAGTATTTAAACCCGCACCTGCATTTTCTATGGCCTCATGAGCAGCACCATCATAAACCAATTGGCCATTTGCTGTTCGTGTTAATACATTATTGCCTTTTTGGCTCAGCACCCTATTTTCATTTTTATCTAAAAGTACCACAGATCCATCAGCCATGGTAAGCACTGCTTTATTGGTTCCCGGCGCAATATCTTGAACTTTAGCTACAGCTGTAGCCTGCTTTTGAACTTTTTCGGCAGTGATCAGATGATATCCGATGCCGCCTATGATGAGTACAACTGCAGCGACCATCATTTTATACCAGGGATAACTCCTTTTAACTTCCAGGGTGGAATGCTGAATCCCTTTAAACAGGTTATCCCATTCCTGCTCTGTTTTTTCAGTTTCAGAAACAGCCATAATGTGTTTTTGATCCATGAACTGAAAAAGGAAGTCCTTATTCTCACTTTTTTCAATGTGCGAGAATAATTCCTGGTACTCTTCCCAGCTACAAGCCTTGTTGATGTATTTATCCAACAGGTAATCGAACCTCTCCTTATAATCAGACATTTAAAAACACGTTATGAAACATATATTGGGCGTTAACTTGATATTGCATATTATTATTTCTCTTTATAAATTCTGTTTGTTATTATATAGACTGCTTAGGTTCCGAAAGGGACCGTTTTATTTTAAAAAAAATGAAATATTAAATTATTACTACCAGATTTCACCAAAGGACAGTGAACCGAATGAAATTCACCCTGCAATAGCATGCAGGAAGCATGTATTTAGTTGATGTAACTCACTAAAAGGAACATGAAAATAGAGGCCTGTTGCAAGCGTGATTTTAAATGCTTCAAAACTTCTACAATGATATTTTTAACACGGCTTTTAGATAAACCTGTAGCATCTGCAATCTCTTCATGACTCATGTCTTCAAATCGACTCATTCTAAAAACCGCTTGCTTTTGGGTAGATAATTTCAACAATGCTTTATCTATAACCAACATACTTTCTTTAACCTGCATTAAAGACTCGGTATCATTACTACAGGTTTGGGTATTTTCCCAGGCATGTTTCATCATCTTTTCATTGCGTGCTACTTTAGTTAAGTAGTCATAACATTTATTACGTGCAATGGTATAAATATAGTTTCTTGGATGGTCTACTCCCGAAAGAGAGCTACGGTTATTCCATAATATGACAAAGGTCTCCTGAACAATCTCTTCCGCATCGGCAGTAGAATGAATGAAGTTCTCAACAAATGTAAATATGGTTTTCTTGTACAGATCAAATACCTGCCTAAAAGCAATCTGATCACCTTCAGCAACCTTCAGGAGCAATTCTTTGTCAGCAAATAAATTATAAATCGCCATTATTATTTTATCTATGCATTAACTTTTACCGAATGATTGTGGCATCCAATGCCCCCTGCTAGCAAAAAAACCTAATAGATCCTTTTGATGCACTGAAAATACGCATAACTCTTTAAAAACCAAAATATTTAAAACAAAAATGCAATAAAACTGTACAGATTGAGTTAGCGTTTAAAAAAACCCGACATTTCAGCCCCATTGACGCTAAATCGTTGCCAGTTAGGAAAGAAAAAAACGTCTAAACGAATAAGGCCTGAAAAATCCATTTCAGGCCATTACAAATCAAACTAAAAAAAAGAAAATCACGAGGCTTTAGCCTTCAATGAAAATCAAAACGGTTATTTCTGAAGAAAATGAATTTTTAAGCCAATAGATAAATTACCTTCTGAATATTGCCTCAATGTGCCACTAAATGGAGAGGTGTAGGCAAACTGAAGCTGGTATTTATTATCGATTTGAAAACCCAGGCCAGCACTCAAATTTTTTGTGCTGTGGTAAAGTGCCAGAATGTTAAAGCTATCCTTCAAAAAGGAAGCATTTACGCCTGCATCTAAAATGTTTCCATAATTTTTAATACCACGATAAACCACTTTGGGTTCCAATGTGGTTACTTCACCAATAAATTTGTAACTCAGTGCGGAATAAAAAGTTGAAGGTGTATAGGCTCTCTCCTCTTCTTCTTTATAAAACAACTTGCGAAGATTAGGTACTACACCTTGTACGGTAATATTTTTATAATTGTATGCTGCACCAAAATCTCCATCAATATAGGCAGTTTGATTGTTATACCAACCAATTTCGGTATCCCCTTCATCGCCAATGATATTTCCGGTATTGATCTTTTCTGTAGTTACACCTGCAGACAGGCCAAAACTCACTTTACTCTCGTCGTTAATTGGAAGGTGATAAGCATAAGTTGCTGTATAACGGAAGATATCGATAAGGCCGTCTCTATCCATATTTACATTTACACCTAGGCCAACTTTTCCCATTCCGTAATCAGCGGTAATGTTATTGGTTACTGGCGTACCCTCCACTTTTGTCAATTCTCTTTTATAACCCAAGTTCAATGTTAGCCCTTGATTGTCGCCAGCATAGGCTGGATTTGCAAGGTATTGATTTTGGTAGTACATGCCTAGGATCGGATTAACCTGAGCCGCTGTTTTTTCAACCATTAAAAAGGAAACAACTACGGTAAAAAGACTAGCAGCGATACAGTTTAATTTATAATTCATCTTCGTAATAATTTTAGGATTGCTATTTAATGTGACTTCTTTATAAAATACAAGCCTTATTTTCTTCTAATTATGGTAATGTAACCTTTCAACGGTTTTAAATCAGGGCCAAAGCTTACCTGATAGTAATAGGTTCCCGATTGTAAAGGTTCACCATTACTGGTTCCGTCCCAGTCTTGCTGATAGTTGTTTTGACGATAAACTACTTTCCCTACTTTATCAAATACTACGACTTCGTTTATAGGGTATAATTGCAGGTTAGTGATTTTCCATACGTCATTTTTACCATCTCCATTTGGTGTAAGTAAGTTATAAGGAACAATTTCTGTAGTTGCCGTGCCAAAAGTTACTGTTGTTACGGGACTGGTTTTTAAAGCCTGGCCAGTTCCGGTGCTGGTAAAGTAAAATGTATGCATGCCTGGGGACATGGTATTATAAATTCTTGCCGTCCAGTTGGCCCTTGTTTCGCTGGTTGTAATGGTATCTGTTACCAGCACATCATCTACATATAAAGCAATATTCCTGTTGTATTCTGCTACACCAGTTACCTCTGGCAAGAATCCGTTTAGTCTTCCGCCTACCGCGCCTGTAATTTTTGGGGCAGTTAACTCCTCATCCAGGTTTCTCACACTTACAATAATTGGTACACTGTTAGATCTTACCGAACCATTATATACTTCCAGAGTTAACGTATAATTAGGCATAGTTTCATAATCCGGCAATGACGTACCTGTTAACGTAATCACACCTGAAGATGGATCGATCGCAAACATGTTGTTGGTATTGCCATATAATATTGCCCATTTTGAAAGTGATCCTGTAGACCTTAAGGATGCTGTTGCTTTACCGACTATTGTACCTGCCGGACTGTTTTCATCTACAGAGTAATCCTGGCCGGACTTGATTATAGGCTGATTGGCAATTACTGGCCTTAATGATGCAATAAAATCTGCGTTATTTCCCGGGTGACCATTCCCCCATACCGGAATCAGCGTTGTGCTGTTACCAACATACGTAGCTCCTCTTCCGTTGAAATCATTTGGAGATTGTGTAGGACTAAGCGCATATTGATAGCCTGAAGATGTGCTATTTCCATTAAGAATTGATGCAGCACCTAATCTAGGTTCAGGTAACGTATTGAATAACGTTATTTTTGTTGCACTACTTATTCCCGTAGCAAAGCTATGAATGGCTTCTGTAAAACCTGCAGAACCCGATGCTTTAGTTTTTAGCATCACCATATCATAGTTTTGAAGGTTAAACGCGGTAGCTGTACCAAGGTTTAGAAAATAGTCTGATGCTTTTAAATTTAAATCCAACCTGTAATCTGAAGGATCCAAATCAACACCCGGTTCTGTAACTGTTGCTGCAACACCGCGCAATACGATGGTTGTTCCAGACCGGAGATCACTCCATAACGCATTTTCAGTAAATTGATATTTACCCCCCGCATCACTAAATGAAGTTGTTAAATTTGTTCCACCACCAATATCCTTAATAAACATTCCACGCATATCAGTATGATCCTGAATGACAAGTAATTCAATCACATCATCCACCCCACCAGTAGTGGTTGTACCACTAACAACGGTACTACTATTAAATATCCTGTTGATGACCACACTAGGTCCATCACCAACAGTGGTTGTTGGACGCAAGCTTTTAATAAAATCAGCATTAGCTCCCGGATGTCCATCTCCCCAAACTGTTTCGGTACTAGTGGTATTGATTACATTCGCGCCTCTTCCATTGTAATCGTCAATATCATTAGTTGGACTACTTACATACTGATAACCTGATGATGAACTCAACGGAGCTGAAGATCCTATTTTTGGAGTAGGTAATGCATTGTAGGCAGTTGAATAAGTTGATGTAACACCAAATACAAAGGTATGCACGGCCCCAACATTACCGTCTGCCCCACCAGTTGCATTGGCTGCTTTTAACATTGCCAGATCATAATTTTGGAGATTAAAAGTTCCGGACAAATAATTTAGATATTTCGAAGATTTCTGGTACAACATATTAATATCGATTCTACTGTCATTAGCGTCAACATCATAAGCCTCTTCTGCAAAAGCTGCATTTCCGCTTACCCTGATCACTATAGTAGTCCCAGCTTTCATATTGTTCCAAAGTGGGTCCTGAGAGAACTGGTATTTACCTCCGTTATCATCATAAGCAGTACCTGTACTTGTTCCTCCTGCAATATCTTTAAGGTACATACCCCTTATATCAGTATTATTATTTAAAATCAATAATTCCAACATATCTCCCTCTCCACGATCAGCACCGCTATTAAAAACCCTATTAATAACTATATTTCCAAAAACTACCGGTACAACTGATGATGCTTCACGCAAAGACGCGATAAGATTAGAATTATTACTAGGTTCACCAACTCCCCAAGCGGGTGCTGTAGTTGTAGAGGTGGCAATAATATTATTCGTTGCACTATTTACACCATTATAGTCTGCCTTCGCTAAGGTCGCAGTTAATGCTGCAGAAGGGTTATTTGCGTATGCAAATCCGCTAGCTGTGGTTCCACCAGGCAATGTTGCTGAAGTTAGCATTTTTGGAAAAGTGAAAGCGTCTATAACCGCTTTTAACGTTGCGTTATTTCCATAACCTGTGTAGAAAAAATGAATCACGTTATCAAATCCAAGAGGACTAGTTCCCCGTTTTAACACAATACCGTCAGTACCCTGCGGGTTAAAGAAATAACTATTGGTAGTAGTAATCTGTGTAATGTACGGAGTAGAATTAGCATTGGTAAAAGGTATCTGAATTATATAATCACTAACGTCAACGTCTAAGGCCGGTGGCTCTACAGGCGATATTGCCGGACGTATTAAAGTAATTGTAGTTCCAGAACGTAAGTCCTTCCATAAATCATCTTGAGTAAACTGATAGTGACCACCTTCCACAAAAGCAGTTGATGAAGCAGACATGTTGTAAAAATCCTTAATATAAACTCCGCGCAAATCGACATGATCGTCAAGTACCAGCAGCTCTACTCCGTCCCCTTGCCCATTTAGCCCACCGCCGAAAGTAGCAGAAGTATTCGTATTGTTGTAAATTTTATTAATTACAACAGATTGGGCATTAAGGCCTGTTGCAAGTAGTAAAAAAATCCCGACAATTAATAGTAGCTTTTTTTTCATATGATCCAATTAAAAATGATTTAGATAGCTGACATTGGACATACCGCATCCATTGAAGCCTAATTCATTAAGATAGACTGCGAAAAACCGAAACAGGACCGGATTTATTTTTAAAAAATTATAAAACCTGTTATTTTAAAATAATTCGGTACGATTATTCTTTCTTTCTGTCTATCCCTACATGAAACTTCTAAAACTGACACCATTATTATTGCTGTTTTTTGTGCAAGCGGCATTTGCCCAGAAATGGGAAAGTGGAAAATCGTATTTTGATGAAGAACACTGGACAGAATTTATCCCGGGTGACATGCCGCTTGTCATTAGCATTCCTCATGGTGGAACTTTGGTATTACCTGAAGTCCCTTTAAGAGATTGCAAGGGGGCCGTAACGGTAACCGATACCCACACCGCAGAACTTGGAAGGGAAATACAAAATACTTTCTTTAAGAAATACGGCAAACGCCCATACCTTATCATTTCGCTGATATCCCGAAAAAACGTGGATCAAAACCGCGATCTTGAAGAAGGGACCTGCGGCAACCAGCTCATGATAAAACCATGGCATGCTTTCCACGATAATATTGATACGGCATTGGCACTAGCCGTTAAACAATTTGGCAGTACCCTCTATATTGACTTGCATGGTCATGGCCATACCAATCAGCGTCTTGAACTGGGTTACAGTTTAAATGCAAGTGAGTTGCCAGACGTCAGCAATAAGACTGATTTAAAGGAGCTTGCTCAAAAATCTACTTTAAACAATCTATTAACTATTAATAAAAAGGCAGATTTTAAAGATTTGATGATTGGCGACCATGCCTTTGGAACCTTAATTACGGAAGCCGGAAGCCCGGCAGTCCCTTCCAAGCAAGATCCCTTTATTGCTGATGGGGGTAAATATTTTAACGGTGGTTATAACACCAGAACTTATACATCTGCTAAGTACCCAAAAGTTTTTGGCTGGCAAATAGAAAGTAATTACAAAGGGGTTAGGGACGCCGCTGGCCGACCTGCTTTTGCTAAAGCATTTGCAGACGTAATTATGAAATATTTCAAAGAAAATACGACAATTAAGTTATAAGATAGATATCTCAATCGTACCTCATATCGATATGACGAAGAGAGAAATTATCACATTTGTAATGCTCCGAACCAAATATCCTGCGTAATGCTTAAAACTTACGAAACAGGAACCGCTTTAGGTCACACCACCTGAAGCGGTTTGGATTTTAACAATACTACACTTCTTCCCGCTACGTTAACAATTTCTCCCGGCTTATAAAGGCCTTCACATTCTTCTGTTCCGCCAATACTTGTATCCAGCACTTTTATCCATCCGTTACCATATTTTTTTTTAGGCAATACATAATCCAGCTGCCCCTCATAGGCATTAAAAATAACATAGAAGCTATCATCTGTAATGCGCTCACCTTTGGTGCCCACACTTCTTAAGCCCATACCATTTAAATAGACAGCTAAAGACCTTGCATAATCTTCTTCCCAATTGTGCTCTTCCATTTCATCCCCTTCCGGCAAAAACCAGGCGATATCTTCTGCGCCAACCCCTTTTATGGCTTGCCCCTGAAACCATCTTCTTCTGCAAAATACAGGATGTTTTTTTCGAAGATGGATTAGCTTTCTCGTAAAAGCCAATAAATCTTCGTCTTTTTCTGACCAATGTAACCATGAAATTGGATTGTCCTGGCAGTATGCATTGTTGTTGCCATTTTGTGTGCGGCTTATTTCGTCACCAGCTACTAACATTGGAACCCCCTGCGAAAGAAAAAGGGTAGTAAGCAGGTTGCGTTTTTGCCGCTGCCTTAACGCAAGAATACCTTCATCTTCGGTTTTACCTTCCGCACCACAATTCCATGACCTGTTATGATCCTCGCCGTCTTTATTGTCTTCGCCGTTTTCGGCGTTATGTTTTTCATTATAAGATACTAAATCATTTAAGGTAAAGCCATCGTGCGCAGTAATGAAATTGACGCTTGCCGTTGGTCTTCTATAATCGTCCTGATATAAATCCGGGCTTCCGGTAAAACGCTGACCAAATTCACCCAGCATACTTTCGGCTCCTCTCCAATAATCACGGATGCAATCTCTGTACTTACCATTCCATTCTGCCCATCCCGGAGGAAATTTCCCAACCTGATACCCCCCTTCTCCCACATCCCATGGCTCTGCAATTAGCTTTACCTGCGAAATAATCGGGTCCTGATAAATGATTTCAAAGAATGAGCTCAGCCGGTTTACTTCATGCAGTTCCCTGGCCAGCGTAGAAGCCAGGTCAAAACGAAAGCCGTCTATATGCATGTCCTCTATCCAATAGCGCAAGCTATCCATCATCAAACGCAATACACTGGGCAAATTGGCATTTAACGTATTTCCTGTACCGGTGTAGTCCATGTAATAACGTTCTTCTCCCTCCACCAATCTGTAGTAGGCTTCATTATCTATTCCTTTAAAAGACAATGTTGGCCCCATTTCATTTCCCTCGGCGGTATGGTTATAGACCACATCTAAAATCACTTCTATACCGGCTTTGTGAATTTCCTTTACCATATCTTTAAACTCCTTTACCTGACCTCCAAGAATACCATTAGAGGAATAGCGTGCGTCTGGAGCGAAAAAACCAATGGTATTGTAACCCCAATAATTGCTCAGCCCTATTTCTACCAGATGGCGGTCGTCTATAAATTCATGTACCGGCATCAGTTCAATTGCCGTAATGCCAAGGTCTTTTAAATATTGTATAGTTACAGGGTGTGCCAAAGCGGCGTAGGTACCCCTTATTTCTTCAGGGATATCGGGATGTAGTTGCGTAAAACCTTTTACATGTGCCTCATAAATGATGGAGTTATGGTAACTGATTTTAGGTGGTTCATCTCCCTCCCAATCATAATTCCCATCTATCACAATAGCTTTTGGTGTAAAAGGGGCGCTATCCAGTTCACTAAAACTTAAATCTTTATTTTTATGTCCAACTTCATAACCAAACAAAGCATCGTCCCATTTAACCACCCCTGCAATGGCTTTTGCGTAAGGATCAATCAATAATTTATTAGCGTTAAAGCGTTGCCCCTTATCAGGTTCAAAAGCCCCATGTACCCTGTAGCCATATAGCTGGCCCGGTTGTATACCGGGAAGATAGGCATGCCATACCTCATGAGAGCGTTCTGTAAATGCAATTTTATACGTCTCACTTTGATCAGTTTCTGCATTGAAAAGACATAATTCAACAGCCGTAGCATTTTGCGCATAAAGTGCAAAGTTTACACCCTCTCCATCCCATGTTGCACCTAGCGGATAAGCCTCTCCTGGGTATATCATTAAATCACTCATATCGTTACGTTTCTTAAAACTAAAGCTGTAACAACTGATTTAGCGGAATGTTAGCTGGAAAATAAAACGGATTAAAGAAGATAGTGCAATAGTTTGCGGTACAACTCATCAGGAAGAAAAGGTTTGATCACCACATCATCAATTCCAGCTTGTTTAACTTTCTCTTCAATTTCTTTTGGGAGATTTGCTGTCAATGCTACAATTGGGATCAGCACGCCATTTGCCCTCATGCTTTTTGCCGCTTCGTAGCCATCCATCACAGGCATATGAAGATCCATTAAGATCAACTTATGTTTATCGATATCCAGCTTTTCAATGGCTTCTTTCCCATTCACTGCCACATCAATCTGCGCCCCCCAGCGCTGCAAAAAAGTTTGGGCCACCATCACATTTACAGGGTTATCTTCTACCAGCAAAATAGAAATTCCTGCAAAGGGCTTATCCTCCTGCTTCGGCAAATTTTTCTCAATATTTTGTTGGGCGGCCGTTTTAATGCTTTTATCAAAAGTTTGTTCAAAGAAAAACGCTGAACCTTCACCTTCTTCACTAATCAGCTCCAAAGATGAATTTTGCAATTCCAGGATACGTTTGCAAATGGCAAGGCCTAAGCCCGTACCCCCAAAACCTCTTGAGGTAGAGGAATCTGCCTGCGTAAATCGCTCAAAAATCAACTTTTGCTTTTCTGCAGAAATTCCAATGCCTGTATCCTTAACCTGAACCCGCAAAGTAACGCGCTGTGCATCCTGCTGTTTTACCTCTACCCTCACATCCACATAACCTGACTGCGTAAACTTAATAGCGTTATGTACCAAGTTGGTAACTACCTGAAAAATACGGGTAGGATCTCCCATTACTTTATTTTGAAGCGTAGAGTCAATGAAAAGCCTAAGTTCTATACCTTTATCCTGAGCGGAAGTTTGCAAGCCCGAAACAATATTTTTAACAATTGCGGGCACATCCATCTCTATGTGCTCAAAAGTTATTTTACCTGCCTCAATTTTGTTGTAGTCTAAAATGTCGTTTACAATAGCCAATAAATTATTGGCAGAGAACAGCATGATGCCCAATTGTTCTGTCTGGTCTTCTCGGGGATTGTTTTTGAGCAATAAATGGCTCATCCCTATCACAGAATTTAGCGGAGTCCTGATTTCGTGGCTCATAGTGCTTAAAAATTCACTTTTAGCAATCAAACCCATTTCTGCCGCCTCTCTTGCATTTCTAAGTACAAAAGATACCCGATGCGACAATACCAGGGATTGCAGAAAGAAAAAGCTTACATAAGCAAAAAAACTGAGCAACTGTAACTGCGGTATTAAACCCCAATAATGAAATAGTGAAATGCCAAAGATTATAGACAGGGATAAACAACTGGTTAAAGCATAGGTAGCACCTGGAAGTTTGTTTTTAAAAGCCACAGCATATACATAGGGCATATACCCCATGCAGAATAAGGTGACCAACAAAAATGGGTTGATGAGTTGTGTAAAATAGTACGCCGGAAATAAAATGACTATAGCAGCAAAACCGAAGCAAATGAAAGCCAGCACTTTTATAACAAGCAAAGAGATCACCTCTGGATATAAATACCTGGTATACAAAGTAAATAGACCGATACCCGCAAAAAGGGTCATATATTCTATCCTTGCGGTGATATACCAACTCATATGGGGCAATACGGTGTGCAACTCATAATTATCCACCCCTATAATCCGATAACTGTATACAATGCAGTAGAGAGAGAATAACAAAATGGCTTTATCCCGGTTTCCGAGCAAAAAGAGCCCGAGAAAAAACAAACCACCCATTAACAAACAACCCGTTAAAAGCAGATCAATAGCTTCCGCCCGATTCCTGTCTAGTTCAACCTCATAGGTTTTTCCGATTGTAATGGCATTTTTAAAGCCACCCTTGCTGTGGGCAAAGTTGGCGGCATGCAAAATTAAAGTTAGGGTATCAGCCCCTTCAGGAAGATGAACTGCTCGGTATTGCCAATGCGGTACAAATCCATTTGCACTTGTACTTACTGTTCCATTGGCTGTTTCTTCTTTT